>DAOVEU010000264.1:0-3906 GCA_030668805.1 Desulfobacterales bacterium | reverse complement strand
AAGAGGTAACGGCAGAGCTCATGTCAAAACTGCAAGCTCTGTAGCTGAAGAAAGGGTCCGGGCGGGGATAAACCCCGCCCCTACGAACCGTACCTTCCAACGTGTGTAGGGGCGGGCTTTATGCCCGCCCGAAAAGGTTGCCTTAATTCAACCGCATTGAGGGTTTGGGAGAGCGTGAAAAGTAGTGCCTGTCCGGAATGACGTTGATGGTCTCGCAAAAAGTCATCACATCGACGGCAAAGTAAAAAGTTCATATGCAAGGCGTGCGAATCTTGAGGAATGAGGCGTACGTATGGTACGTCGCAATAACGAAAGATGAAGCACAACGCCGCAGATGGACTTTTTACGAAGCCGTCAACGTTGTCCGGGCAGGCGCCCAGTGAGCGCTGACACAGCGGTTAAAGCTATTTTCCCAAATAAGTAAAGGCCTTCGGTACTCGGCGCAACTGAATCTGCCCATGACAACTGTCGGTAAAGGCCCCCGCCTCCTCAAGGGCGTTGAGAATACCTCCCACGTGATTGTTGGTAACGATCATACTGCATGCCTCCCTGGCAGGCGATACCTCACTTAAAGGGGAATCTGGAGGCCGTACATGCTTCAGTCGGGCAATAGTTGCACCAGCAGCCCCAGCGGACATAGCCACGCCCACAAGATCTGTTCCTGTCCCACCATCACATAAGAGGGTTAAATCCACGAGACCTGTTAGATAATCCCTGCTTTTTTCTCCCGTTTTTTCGACTGTACTTGACTTGCGGCGCCATTCAGCGCCTCCTCTAATATGATCGATGGCTGCAACGATTTGCTCAATGCTTGCCGCATGCCTGTGTTCACCGCGTGTGACCTTCATGTTGATTATGCCCTGCTCTAAAGGGTACAGATAAATAAACCCCTTGCCAGGCTGGTCCAATTTGCCCACCTCAATCATCATTTCCATGATAACCTCGGCATCGTAAGGACTCGTGGCAATATTGATAACCTCTTTTTCGGCAGGGATCGTAATCCGCAAAAGACCCATTTTATCTCGAACACCGGTTCCAACCCCGAAGTGAAGGGAAGGAACACAGATTCCCGTATCGAGTGCAACCCTTGCAACGCTATCGCCCTGGCCACGCTGGACAATACAACAGACCCCTGTAAGTTCCTGGAAAGGGGTCTTTTTTGTCGCAAAGGGAGCTGGCTTGTTTTCCTGGCAGAGTTCGTGAGCCATCACCAGGTTTATCTCCTCGCTGTAGACTGACCCTCGTCCAGGAAGGTTCAGTTGGCCTTTCTCAATTATTAGGTTTAGAACAGGGTCTCCCGCCTTTCGAGCCACAAGAAAAGAAATGATATCCAGAGGGTCATCCACAAGATCGCGCCCCGGTAACAGGGCAAATATCCCTTTTCTTTCTTCGATCACCGGGGATCGGGCCGCAGCTAAATGAAGATCAATGACACCAACTTCTTTCAGGGAATCCAATATCTCTCTTGAAATATTTCTATTTACAAAAGCAGTGATTCGAGAGACTCTCCTTTTAAATTCCATCAAGAAGTGTCTCCTCTTTTGCAGTCTGAACGACTTCCGTTAGAGCAGCCTTTCTTTTTCTGTTAACCCGAAGACCTACCGCCAGCACCGAAAGAATTGGGCAAACAGAAGCAATGGCAAGTATACCAAAACCTTCAACTACTCCCACCTGGGACCCTATGCCAAGTCCCATGGCCAAAACAAGGGGAACGGTAATGGGTCCTGTGGTGACACCAGCGCTATCCCACCCGATATTTACAAATTCCTCAGTCGATAATTTCGTGATGGGAATTAACAAAAGGTAAGGGGGGGCTAACAGCCATACAAGGGGAATATCCCAGACAATCTTGGCAACCCCAAGGGCAATGCCAACACCTACACCAATTGCAACTGCTTGCATTAAAAGGGATTTCTTAAAGGTGCCCACGGTAAGCTCCTCCACGGTCAGCCCGAGAGCGTTTAACGCAGGTTCCGCCAGTGTAGCTCCATATCCCATAACAAAGGCAAACAGCAACACAACGGCTATCCCCCCAAAACTTCCCTCCGAGCCAAACAAAGGTCCCCTTGTCGGAGCACACCGGTACTGTTTCGTTACAGGGTCAAAGCTCTTTTCATCGTAAGGAATTGGAACATAGTCACTACCTATTCTTGCATAAAAAAAGTACAGTTTTTCACCCTCCGAAGAGATGGCCGATTCAACCAGATCAGGATCAAAGTTGATGATGTTTCTTTTTTCATCTAAAAGTTGAATGGTCTTAAAGGAAGATGGAAGCGCACTGCCAACTTGGTTTCCAAGTTTATCCAGACCCAGCTCAATGCCAATGCTGAATATTCCCATTCCCAAAATAGTAAACAATAAGCCCGCCAGAATCTCATCAGTACGAGGCAGTTTTTCACGGAGTAAGAGAAAGAGAACAAGAAAAAGGGGCAGAGTGAGAAGTCCAATGGCTTTCACCGCGGCAATGCTATTCCTTACCAGAAGATTAGGGACATCTACGGCCTTTTTGAGAGATGTTGAATATCGGCTAACGGCTTTCTGGATAGCGTCCAGACTTCCGAATACAGAATACCGCTGTTCCTCGGTTCCATGTGCGATTGCCCAACGTTTTAGAGCGTCTGGATCGTCACCAAAAACAGCCGTTCTTTTGGATTCGTTTTCGGAAAGCTCCTCAAGATATTCGATCATTCTTTCCTTGCTTCCACCGAAGTAAGCAATCTGGCTTTCAATGCTCGCGTTAAACAAGACATAGCGTACCATCCCCTCTTTATTGTCAAACAGGGTTTCCGTTGTTCTGCGATTTTTCTTTTTGAAAAAATCGACCTCCTTCATAGGCTCCGGGACTGAGCCAAGCAGAAACGCACCCAAAAGAAGAACGGTGAGTATGGGGAACAAGGAGGCAAGCGTGACGACTCCAAAACCCATGGTTCCGGATTCAGCTGATCCAACCATCCTGCAAATTCCAATCCCGAGTGCCAGAATAAGTGGGACCGTCACAGGACCGGTGGTTACGGCACCGCAGTCCCAGGCAAGGCCTGTAATGGTGAGCATATTTTGGTCAAAAAATGCCCATATTGTAAGGGAAAGCAGCCCCCCAACGAGAATATATATAAAGGGCTTTAGAGACCAGTTATAATGAAATCTTATCATACCGAAAGCAACAGCGATTCCCACCCCTGCACCTACAGAGTAAACAAGAATATGGGAATATTTAGTCAATAGCAGAAACAAAAGGGGAGCTTCCCAGGGATTTACCGCGCGCCCTGCCACTTGTAATACCTGAATAGCGGGTTCTGCCAACGTTGCCAGAAAGCCCAACACTAAAGCAAAACAGAGGATAACAGGGAGGATGGATTTCTGGGGAAGCTTAACACCGACCAATTCGCCCAGGGGCATAAGACCCAAAAAGAGACCTTCCATAAAAAATGTGAGGCCCGCAACGACGAGTACAATGCCAATGGCAATGATGGATGCATCGGCAATCCTGATTCCCAAAATCACAGTCTGAAACAAGACTAAGTAAAGGATAATCAACCAAACGGACTTAATCTGCCCTATTACTCGATCCTTTATGTAGGGGGCTAAAAGGCCAAACGCCTGACTAAAGCTGACCTTGATTTTTCTAGCAGCCTGTTGAGTCACTTTTCTCTCACATCAATTGAAAATCAGAATTCCACGAGAGAATTCATATACAAATTTTCGGCATCCTTCATTTCCCGGTTTACACTTATCAAGGATGCGGGCGCCAAGAGATAAGTTCTTTTGTTCCTACTTTTTGGTGTCAGGTGTCAGGTGTCAGGAGCGACAAACGCGAGATCTGAAACCTGAACACTGAAACCAGGCACCAGGTGTCAGGTGTCAGAAACTGAAAAAGCAAGACCTGAAACCTGAACACTGAAACCTGAA
>DAOVEU010000021.1:0-11172 GCA_030668805.1 Desulfobacterales bacterium | reverse complement strand
TGGGCTTCATGGTGCTCCGTAAAGAGGACATCCCCTTCATAGCCTGTTTCTCTCTGAATAATTTTGGGAATATGCAGCTTCTGCCCGAGCCACAGAGGCATGGCCTCCAGCCAGGAGCGAAGGCCTTTAGGGGCAATTGTCAAGTAACTCATGAGGAGACGTTCAAAAGTCAGGAAGGGTTTGTCATAGAAAACCACGTGATCCAGGTCTTGAATCGCAATGCCTGCTTCCTCTAAACAATACTTGATCGCGTTTTTCGGGAATTTCGGGTCGTGTTTTTTTCGTGTAAATCGCTCCTCCTGGACCGCGGCCAGAATATCGCCGTTTCGGACGAGACAGGCAGCGCTGTCATGGTAAAAGCACGAAATGCCGAGTATATATGTGTTATCTCTCAATACTCGCTCCTTATCTTTTCCTCCGATGTAATTACTGATAAAAACAAAGGACGTCAAGAGAGAGCTATTCAGAGAAGTTGCGACTCTCTACAGGCTGAGATGGGAAATCGAGAAATCCTTTTTGCAAGAGGCTCTTGTCTAATGTAGCTTATTCATTGATAATTAGATTTAATATTATTCTTATAGTTGTTAAATATTGACGGCAATAATGCATCTTGTTTTGAACTTGGCGTAATAATAGCTCTCATCAATTCCATGATAGATACAACAGCCACACGATACAGGTTTAAAGCCTTTGCAAAAGATGTCCATGTACTTGATGGATGGCAGAAATTCCTTCAAACCTGTGGTCTTAACAGTTTTGAGAGTTTTTTCGCCCTTGCAGGAGAGATGGTTGACCGAAACAGAAGGAGCGTTGTTTACAGGATAGAGCAGGGAGATCCTCCAAGGATCTTTTATTTAAAGTGCCACAAGGACTATGTGAAACGGAAGGCCTGCACGTTTTTCAGGCCAGAACCCATGCTCTATACCAAACTTGAGAACATGATGCACTATGCAAGGGCGGGTTTTGACGCCCTTGGTCCTGTTGCATGGGGATGGCAAAAGGGCAAAGGGGGCGGAAACAGTTTCCTCCTGATTGCAGAGCTGACAGGTTTCATCTCACTTCAAATATGTTTTGATGATGACCTTATCATGGGGTCTGCTGAGAAGAGATACGCTATATCCAATGCCCTATCTTCAGGACTTGCTGCCATACATGATGCAGGTCTGGCTCATGAGGATTTCTTCACATGGCATGTCTTCATCGGGTCTTCATTAAGCGGCTATAAACCCCAGCCAATAGACTTGGAACGTTCAGAAAAAAAGGGGAAGAGGCAGAAGGAAATTCAAACCCTATGGTGTGGCCGGGAAATTACGCACATGAAAATGGAAAAAATCACAGTCTGTGTTTAAGTTCCCTTGGGGGTTCTATTCCTCGCCGCTTGCAGCGTAAAAGAAATTACGAAACCGTCGTTGATACACCGCTACTTGCGGCGGGGTAATTCATTCTAATGAAAATCTGCTGTTATACCGATACATTCTTCCCCCTTGTGGGGGGCGCGGAGATGGTGCTTCATAATCTTGCAATACAACTCACGCGATGCGGTGAAGAAGTACACATACTTGCCCCCAAAGTCAGAGGGGCTGACAACAAAGAGAAATTTCCTTATCATGTTCACCGTTTTGGCAAGCCTTCTTCAAAACGTTTCATGGTGCGACAGACCCTGTTACATCTTTCATGGCTCCATTTACGACACCACTTTGATGTATTGCACAATCATTCCGGATACCCACCAGCATACGTCGGCGCAACATTCAAAAAATGGTTCGATGTACCAACGGTAGTACGACCTCATGGTTCCGATATCGTACCTGGCGGTCGTATCCGCAAAAACCCAAGGCTTGAAAAGCGCCTTCGTCTTGCTCTGGTTTCGGCAGATGCAGTCATAGCTCAAGGGCAGTACCTCAAAGACCTGATTTTGAGCTTAGGAGTCGACAAGAATAGGATCCACATCATTCACAATGGAGTTAACTTGGACGCATTTTCCAAGTGGCAAGTATTCCCTCATCCCCGTCCATACATATTGTCTTTAGGAAACCTCATTCATAGAAAAGGCTTTGACATCTTGCTACGCGCCTATGCTCGGTTGAAAGGAGCCAAGCCCGACCTGGCGATAGCTGGTCCAGGGCCTGAAGAAGGCAAACTAAAATCACTGAGTAAAGACTTAGGCATTGCTGAACAAGTTCGTTTTCTTGGATTCATTGAAGGCCAGGAGAAAGTCAACCTGTTTCGTTGCGCAGACTTCTTTGTGTGTCCATCACGCAAAGAGCCATTTGCCAACGTTATTTTAGAAGCTTTAGCCGCGGGTTTACCTGTAATTGCCTCTGGTGTAGATGGCAACAAAGAGTTAGTTCATCACAATAGGCATGGACTTCTTTTTCCGCCAGAGGATGTTGGCGCCCTAAAAAATACTTTAGAACGTATGATTTATGATAAAACATTATCCAATCGTTTGCGGTCTGCTATTCCTAATTATGTAAAACAATTTGATTGGTCAATAGTGGCAAAACAATATCTAAAACTATATTACACTGTACGGAGAAATGGATCTTAAAGGCTGGATCTTTCTGTATTATGACAAAGGTTTGAAATCTCTAATTGAGGGAATTGGAGATGCCTAAGAAGTACTTTCCTGACTTTCAATACTTACGGGAGAATAACCTTCGATGGTGCTATGTTGATGGGACTCATATTTCTCTGATAAGGGGGTTATCACGGGATTACTCAAGGCTACTACTGGAGAGTCCTCCTGCTGAAAGTAGCCACATTTCTTTTTCCTACCAACATTCCAACCATACTTTATTGCCCGTATTCGTAAAAGTATATAAAGTCCGCCATATAAAACACAGGATTAGAGAAACCCTCCGCGCAAAGCACAAATATTATGGCTTCCGTTATGGTATTGCGGAGGTCTCTAATATCTTGAGAGCAAAAGAAAAGGGCCTGAGTTGTCCGAATATTTATGCTATTGGTGAAGTTCGGAAAGGGTTACTAATTGATTCTTATATTGTCATAATGGAGTACCTGTCAGATTATTGCACACTCTCAGAAATATTAAGGAATGCGGGACCGGATCACGCGAAACTGGCAATTTTAAAAAGTAGGGAAAAGCTTCTTTTTGATCTATATAAAAAGGGGATCTTTCACATCGACTTGAATTCCAAAAACATAATGATCGCTCCTGACAAGGGAGATGGCGACAAAATAGTAGATTTTGAATATATTAAGTTCTTATCCAAGCCCGACAACAAGATGTTTGCCTTTCAGGTCGGTTATCTATATCAGAAGTGGTGTGGTCACTTTGTCCTGGAAAAGCTTTACGACACATGGGCCGAAAGTTTATTCAGGTCTTTGTCCAACCTAAAAGACAATAGCAATTTGCTCAAAATATATGAGCAAGCAAAATCAAGACACTTTTCCCGGAAGGAAATTTTTTCTCTTGCCATACCACATAAGTAGCTTTCAGGAAAGGAGAAATAATATTCGGCTTTAAGCAGAGTCCAGCCGATTGAAGAAACTAGATTATGATCTTAATGATTTATAGGAAATCTGCGATTTAACCTTACTCTGCACACGGGGATGACGGGCCCATATTAGCGGCTTGAGGAATAATGGCCCCAGAAAGACGATCTCTTCGTTTTTGATATCCCGCTTCACATTTCAACCGCCAACATACATATATAGAAATTTTGTAGAAAGGCCATAGTCATCGGGTTAAGCCTTTGGACCCGACAAGGTCTTCCCGCTCCTCCACGGTGTAGAAGTGGACTCCGCCCGCGAGTGACACAACAATATGGTCTCCAGGCTTGGTGCGCGTGTACTCGAACCAGTTGCGATAATGAGCACAAACCTTGGCAGGATCCTCGTACTCTTTCAGGATTTTTAGGTACCGCTTTTTACCTCTAAAGACTCCGCGCTTCGTTTTGGGCAAAATCTCGCCTTGATGCAATTGCCTCCGAAGAATTTCCGGAGGACACCAGATCGTAAGGAATGTGATGTGCTCGGCTGTTCCGAGAATGTCCAGCGCCTCGTCCCGCTTGTGAACCTTCGCGCTCCTCAGATGGGGTCGCAGAAAGTCATAGTGGAAAATCAGCTTTTCAATGAAGGGCTCGGTCAGTTTTTCGAGCTGTTTGGACGTTGAGCTGGCCCAGACAGATGAGTCGCCAATTCCTATCCGTTCGGCGACTTCCGGGGCCTCATTGTTCTTTAGCATCTCTATTAACGTGGACTTGCCCGCCGAGGTTGGCCCTGTCACTATCAGGAGCTTCCCAATTCTCCTCTTGTGAGCGATAGAGATGCAGCGATCCTTGTGCTCAGAGGGAAAGATTTCTACACGGGCAAACATTTTCCTCTGGTGGAGGAGAAGATTCTCGATCGCAGAGGCCGTGATAAAGAACTTCTGGACCCTGCGGCTTCCGGACGTGCCGTTTCGACTCACGAATATGACAGGGGACCGATTAAGAAAAAAGCTTCGCAACCGTGAGACTTTTACCTTTTTTCTGTCATGTTGGCCAAGAGCAGCAACCTCCAAGACCAGGCGCTCCCGAGTAATGGAGATGAGCTTATCGAGCGCGGAGATCGGATTCTTTAAGTGATGGAGGAGGTTCAGGCAGAGGACGTAATCGAAGTTCTCTTCGAGTGGATCCTCCTCTATGTCGAGGAGTTTGAAGGACGCCTTGACACCGAGGCAGTCCGCCAGCATGCGGGCCTTGCGGACGCTGCCGGGGTCAACGTCGATGCCAACGACACGGTCAGCCCCGCGCTTGATGGCCTCAAAGCAGAAATATCCCAACTTGCAGCCGAGATCGAGCACTGATTTCCCTGTCATATCGTCCGGAAAAATCTTCCTCGAAGTGGCCGAGCGATCAGTACCGCCCGTAGATAAGCCATAAGGCAATTCGATCTTCTGGTAACCGAATTCCTCCTTCTGGAGCATTTTCTTGACCTGCTCCTCGCTCCATGTGGTCCAAAGCATGTTCATGTCCTTCCGTGGTGAAATGAACGTTGGTCTATGTCTCTCTTTCCTATTAAAGAATTATGATTTGCGGCTCCTCTGAGTAAATCGTCGTTAGCCTGTATGACCTTCGTCAGGAGCACCGATCGTTGGAGGCAGTCCTGAAAGATGAGCTTGCTGTAACACGCTCCAGTCTGATAGGAACGCCTCATACCGGCAAGCGATGATAGGGAAAGGACCACTTTGTGTCGATTTCAGATTACACCTCTGGTGGCAAGTGGTGATCTTTCCTCGCCTTTGTGGCCGGTTATCCGGAGCTTTCTCATATAAGACTATATCTGGTCTCTAAACAATGCATCCACCTCTGGGCTACCTATCCAATTCTTAAAAAAACGTCTTATATCCTTGCGGTGAGCCGCATCAAAACGCCTGCGGCTGATATGTACATGCATGGCATCAAGGTCAACCAGTACAGGTTGATGATGATGAATGATAATATTGGTAGCCTTCATGTCACCGTGACTAATCCTCGCCGATTGCAGCTTCTCAAAAATTTCGGCAATTCCACGCGCGACTGCCAATTTCCGATGGAGATCGCTACCTTTGAAGAAATCCACTGCACGAGGGCCCTCAACATATTCATTTATGAAGTAGGCCGTACCCCGAAAAGGGCCAAAACGTTTCTCTAAGAAAGCGATGGGCATTGGCGTTGCGATACCTAACTTTAATAATTGGTGGGCATTGCGCCAGGAATGGACGGCTCGTGTTGCCATGAAACACCGCCTGAGTCCATGCCAAAAACCCTTAATATTGTATCGCTTCACGACCAGATCGTGATCATCAATTTTGATTCTACCAACCGTAGACGAACCCCCTCTTTTGAGCAATGGATTCTCAAGATCATTCAATATCCGATCAGGCTCATCCAAAAAGGCTGCAATGGCAGGCGTATAGTAGGCTCGCTTGCAAACCATGAAACGGGTTAGTGATTTATTACAGATGAACTCAGTAGATTCCCGAAAGATCTTTCTAAGATATCTTTTCATCCCTCGGTTTTGCCAGCGTTCGATTCGCAACTGTAAATCGTCAAAAATATCATCTGTGTCTTCCCATCCACGAACATTGGCATAATCAGCATAAAGCCCACGAACCATAGAGCGGTCTCGGAATATCGATAGGGAAAATAATAAGGCCAGATTGTTTAGACTCTCTGCCACTTTCAATGGATGACCGGCCTTATTCCTTTTGATGTTGGACCCATCCACAGAATAGATCTCGTGACCTTTGATGAGGAAATTATCAAGATGCAAATCTCGCTGCCTCAACCCAGCCTGATGCATCTTAGCAAGGATTTGCATAAGCCTGCGTAACAGATCACGTTTTTCTCCTTGACTGTCGATGGCATTCCATACATCCCTAAAAGAACCGGCTGGTTGAATATACTTAAGTAACAATACTCCGACTCCTGTGTCTCTTGCATTTCCAACATACAATATGTCGGCTGTTGCAATACCTGCATTCAATAAGGCCCGTGTCCCTGCTTCCTCGCGTTTGAGATGGCGGTTAATTCTCAATGGCCAATAAAATAACTTTGCAATGACCTCTCTTTTCCCCCACTTGCCCAACAACACCGCTCGTCTTCCCGGGACAATTCGTAACAAACTTTGACAATGCAGAACATCATCGCTACCCTCCAGCGACAAACAAAAGGGCAATTCTATGCTCCGGCCTGCCTTATGCAATCGCTTTTTATTACAAGAATTCATTAGATTACAAAAAGGTCGTCGAATTTTTTTTGGAAACCGCCCTATAAAGCGCAGTAGCACGTCTCTGCACCTGCTGCCAGAAGGCTCTGTCTTCCCTTAGAGACGCTGGCAATGGTTTGTTTTGGTACGCCCGGATAAATCGCATCAAGTCCCGCTGAGTTAAACCGATATCCATACTCGAAAAGTACAAGGCAGCAATATCTTTGACTCTTGAGCGCCATGGGACACGACCACGTATCTGCATACGGTGTAAGTCAATCAGATAAAGCCTTAGGCGGCGGGGATCGATCCCATCTCGTCCCGCCGAGATATCGAGGAGGAAATGGCAAATATAGAAATCCCGATGGTTGATCCCATTTTCATGAAGCGTTCGAGCAATCTTGGCTACCTTGGTAATTAAGCCCCGTTTCAGGACATAGCTGGGTGGTGACACCGGCCAATCACGGCAAAAGTTCTCAAGGCTTACAGTATTGGCCAATTCTTCTGTGATAACGAAGGATTGAAGCCGTGCAGGATTCCGGCCTCTCCTACCAAATCCCACTAAGCGCATTGTTTTGATACCCAATTGCTCAAGGCGCCTTATGGCCCGCCATTCATTTTGTGCGCCTGTCACCGGCAGACGCAATTGCATGAGATTCTTCAGTATCTCTTTCCAGCCGATACCATGGTGGAGTTTTGCAAAATAATGTTTGCCATCAAGGGTAAAACGGAGCGTCTTGCGGCCCTGGTGCTCGCGATAGACCCTGCCTTGTAAAGCAAACAATTCCTCAAAGATGTCTTGGCCCTGCCAGCGCTCCAGCCAGGGTTTGGGCAACACGATCATGCAGCCACCTGCTCAATAATATCTGCGGCCTTCTCCGGCATGCTAAAAACGTCGGTATTGGCAATATATTCCCTGCCCCCGCGTTGCCACTGATTTTTTTTATCAGAAGTTAACATGGAAGTTAGCAGTTGATTGAGCTTTTCCTGCTTAAAGGGTGAAGGTACTATTTCTCCAGCACCGGCACGTTCAATATGGTAACTATAGCCACAAACATCAGTTGCCAGCACCGGCAATTCTGCTGCCATCGCCTCAACCAAAACCGTTCCGGTGTTTTCCAGGTAGGCAGGATGCAATAAAAGATCAGCTGTCACTAGAAACCGTGGTACATCCTCGCGACCACCGACAAAACGTACTTGCTCTCTAATTCCTGATCGTTTGGCTAATCGACGAAAAGGTTTTGCTTTGTCTTTACCCACGATTAACAGAATCGTTTTTTCACGAAGCCCGGGGGGTAAAGAGGACACGGCTTGGACTGCGCGATCAACGCCTTTTCTCTTGAAATCAGAGCCAACCATCAAAACCACGTTTTGATCTGATCCGATAGCCAATTCACTACGTAATTCAGCGCGAACCTCCGCAGCATTATCAGGCGCTAAACGATCCTTGGCAATTCCTGGGGGCAACAGGTGAAAACGATGTTCGGCAGTGCCGTAATAATCCATGAAAAAAGCCTTTTCTTGTTCGGAGATCAATAAAATTTCTGTCTTTGAGTCCTTATCGAAAACGGCTCTTTCCAAACCCAAATAACTTCGGCAACGTCCCGTCAAACGATACCAGAGGCTTCTTTTAAGTGCCCTGGCAGCAAAAGAAGTATCCGCTGCAAAATACATATCCAAACCAGGCATCTTATTGAATCCGACAACAGCATCATAGTTACTTGTAGCCAAACATTTGCTGAGGTTTTTAGCAAACGATTCACAACTCCGGTGATTGGTAAAACGCGAAACCTGAAGTATTGAAACCTTCAGGCCATCCGGTTTCTCTCCATGCCAGGTGCCGGTATACACATCCACTTGATGACCACGCGTAAGACAACATTTGGCTATGCGCAGAAAATCTCGCTGCAATCCACCAAATGGAAAATATTTAAATAGGCAAAATGCAAATTTCATATCGTTGGTTAGCAACCTCTGCTTTGAAAAATAACGACAGTTCTGTGTTCCCCTGGGAACCTTTGTACTTCCTCGTAGCCCGAAGGAACTGGAAACCGGGCCAGTTCATCTCTCGTGCATCTGAGGACTATGTACGACCACTTATGCCGCGAGATCGAGTTATTTGTATCACCATGAATACCCAAGCTGGCAAACTTCCTATCGGCATAGAAGGCTATACGGCTATCATTGGTGAGCAACGTAGCCGCAGGCGGGCTGTTGTCCGCCAGCCAAAGGCCAGCCTGCCGGATGTTTTCCTCTCTGCCGCGCTCATACATGAGAGTTTTTACCGCGGGTGAAAGCAGTAACACCAAGATCATTATTGCGGCCGCCCAGCGGGTCCATCCCCGCTGCCAACGTTCCCGCCGCCATCGCCAAATGACTACCACTCCGTGTCCTGCCCACAGGGTTAAAATTAGAGCTGGCGCATAAATAAAACGGTTACTATACCAAATATCTTGAAATAGCCTAAGGAGAGCCAGCGATAAATAGGATGCGAAGACTAATCCCAACAGCCACTGGCAGGCAATTGGCACTTGACGCCAATATCTTAGGCCAGCCAGAGCCACAATAAATATCGACGGGTAAACTACCCTCAGCAGACTTTCCGCAAGACCAATAAGATAAACAAACGGGATATAATGGCGGGTGAGTTCAAAAAGGTTGTACGGCTTCCCTCCATCGGGTAGTTGCTTTTCCAAATTCTTTAGCATGTCATAATGCAACTGGTATTGCTCGGCTACCAGCGAGAAGCTTTGCTTCACCGACAGTAATTCCGGAAGTCTACTGGCAGGTATTTCCCCTATGCGGAAAGTTAGCCACGCTGCAAAGGGAGAGATGCATGCAGGACCAGTAAGGATCAAAATGGCCAGCATGCCTATGCGACGACCGATGGACAGGCCGCGAGTTCCCAACAACCACGCAGCGGGCAAAGCGAAGAATAAGAGTGCGCCTTCAATCCGAGAAAGAGTTGACAGCGTGGCCATTATCCCCGCCAGAGCAGCCCATCGCCAGTTTTTAGTCTTCAGGAGGCGGCAGGTAGCCCATGTGGCCCAGGCCAGAAAAAAGAGGAAGGCCGGATCCCTCATAATCTCGGATGAGTCGCGGTTAAAGTATGGGCTGGTTGCCAGTAGTGCTCCTGCCCAGAATGCAGCGGTGTCATTCCAAGCTTCTCTTACTAAGAGATAACAAGGTACCAGCATTCCGGTAAGAAAAAATACTGACAGAAGTTGTCCAGCCAAGACAAGGTGTGGCACAAGGAACCGACCCACAGTCGCAATAAGCAGCGGGTAGAAAGGCATGGGATACACATTGAGTGCTGCTGTAAAATTTCCCGAGAGATAGTGGCTGGCAGCCCTGAGGTAAAGAACGCCATCCGGGTTGATTACCTCGACTCGAAGGAGGACCCAGAGTTTAAAACACAAAGACAAAATGAGCAGTAGACCCAGCTTTGCCCACCAGTGCTCAGAGTATCGTGATACTGAGAACCGAGAGAATACACACGACATTGGACATTCACCACAGAAGAAAGGGCCAGATTGCGGATTGTTTAATGCAACTTCGATCGTACGTCAATGTGGAAAGGCAAAAGAGCCCATGGCTTGTTTGGACCTAAAGCTACCGCCTTTACTTGTTATTTGAAGAGGTCAAGTTGCTGCTCAACCTCTTTTCTTTTTGCTCTTGTCATCTCACGTAGTTCAGAATCTGGTTCTCGTCGAGGCCCACAATGCTCACGCAATAGCCCCAGCACCACAGCTATTCTCAACGTCCCATCCTAATTTATTAACCCTCAGTAAGAACCGCATCTATTTCGTGGTAACCGTTTACACTTCTTGACGGGGGATAAACAATTACTACCAGATGGTTTTGACATGAGGGTAACTTAGTATTTTGCCGTCAGCAGTCAAAAGAACAAGATCGTGAATTCTTGCTGTTGCAGTAATAATTCGGTCCACTGGATCCAGATGAAAAGAGTCAGGCAGGGAATAAGCCTCTTGAATTACGGTTAAATCAATATCTTTGATTTGCCATCCATTCAGTTCGAGATAGTAATTAAACCACAATTTCCAATGTTGATCCAATTCAATTCGGCCACGTTCTGAAAGACATGCTATTTCGGCACAGCTTATAGGAGAGACAAATATTTCAGAATCCTCTCGTTCAAGAACATCTACTGCCTTAGCGGAAAGAGAAGACGGATCGGAAACTGCCCAGATAATGCAACATGTATCCAGCAGTAACTTCACTCTTCCCCTTTCAGCATATGCCAGTCATCCAAAGAAAAAGCAGGTTCAGTCAGATCCGTTTTTATTGTTACGCTATTTAATCCGGAGCCAAGCCTGGTCTTATTTGCCGTACTTTCTCTTCGTAACGGAATAATCCTGGCGACAGGGACATTGCGTTTGCATAACTCGATTTCCTCCCCCTGTTCAACCATGGCTATGTATCTACTCAAATGATCTTTAAATTCCGCAATATTGG
>DAOVEU010000002.1:0-18441 GCA_030668805.1 Desulfobacterales bacterium | reverse complement strand
ATCCGTTGGTTTGAAGGGGGCAAGATAAATGTTTCCTTTAACTGCCTGGACCGTCACCTGGACACATGGAGAAAAAACAAAGCAGCCTTGATCTGGGTGGGCGAACCGGCTGGCGAGCACAAGATTTATACGTATCAGTTGCTCCACCGGGAGGTCTGTAAATTCGCAAATGTCTTGAAGGCTCGCGGGGTAGAGAAAGGAGACAGAGTAGCCATTTATCTACCCATGGTACCGGAACTTCCCATCGCCATGCTGGCATGCGCCCGCATAGGGGCGATCCACAGTGTGGTGTTTGGAGGATTCAGCGCCGATTCCCTCAGCAACCGCATCAAGGATTGTGGGGCGAAGATACTTATCACGGCCGACGGGGGTTTCAGGCGAGGAAGAGTAATCCCTTTGAAAGAAAACGCCGATGAAGCCTTGAGGGTCTGCCCTGAGGTCAAGACATCCATCGTTGTGAGGCGAACCGGCACCGGCGTGAAAATGAAAAAGGGGAGGGACTGCTGGTGGGACGAGGAGATGTCCGATACGGATATAAAACCTGAGTGTGGTCCTGCAGTCGTAGATGCCGAAGATCCTCTTTTTATTCTTTACACAAGTGGATCCACCGGCAAGCCCAAGGGTGTGCTTCATACCACTGCAGGCTACCTCCTTTTTGCCTGTCAGACTTTCCAGTGGATCTTTGATGTTCGAGATGAAGATACATGCTGGTGCACGGCTGACATCGGGTGGGTCACGGGGCACAGCTACACTGTTTATGGCCCTCTTTGCTCTGGAGCTACCAGCCTGATGTTTGAAGGGGTACCCACGTATCCTGATCCGGGCAGGTATTGGGAAATCATACAGGAGTACAAAGTTAACATCCTTTATACAGCCCCGACTGTGATCAGGGCACTGGCCAAACACGGCAGCGAGTGGCCCGAGCGCTATGATTTAGGCAGCTTAAGGCTTTTGGGGAGTGTGGGAGAAATCATCAACCCCGAGGCCTGGAGATGGTATCACAAACACATTGGCCAAGGCCGCTGCCCCATTGTTGATACCTGGTGGCAAACCGAGACAGGAGGTATTCTCATCTCGCCCCTTCCGGGGGCTATACCCACAAAACCTGGCTCAGCCACGGTTCCCCTTCCAGGGGTTGTACCTCGGGTTGTGAATGATAAGGGTGAGAAGTGCAGATTGAATGAAGGTGGATACCTGATGATTACCAAGCCCTGGCCGGGCATTATGCGAGGCGTTTATGAAGAGCCTGGGCGATTTAAGCATACCTATTTTAGCCAGTTTCCAGGTATGTATTTCACGGGCGACGGGGCCAGGAAGGACAAGGACGGCTATTATTGGTTCATGGGGCGCGTGGATGACGTGATTAATGTCTCGGGCCACCGCCTGGGAACGGCTGAGATTGAGAGTGCGCTCGTGTCTCACAAAGACGTGGCCGAGGCTGCTATTGTAGGATATCCGCACGAGATAAAAGGCGAAGGGATATACGCCTTTGTGGTATTGAATGCGGGAGTAGATGGATCAGACGATTTAAAGAAGGCCTTGATCGGTCATGTGCGAAAAGAAATAGGGCCTTTCGCCACACCGGACAAGATCCAGTTTAGCGACACTCTGCCAAAGACACGAAGCGGAAAAATCATAAGAAGAATATTAAGGAAGGTAGCCGCTGGCGATATCGAGGACTTGGGAGACCTCAGCACCCTGGCTGATAAGGATGGATTTATGAGGCTGATTCAGGAGAGAGAAGTCTGAGCGAAGGCTGAAGATAACCGAGACTACTATGAAAACCCTTATCTGTATTGATGGGCACGTTCATGCCTTGAAAGCTACCAGGCTGGCGGCGAAGTTTGCCTGCGCCACAAATAGTGAAGTCACCTTCCTATTTGTTCGGAGATATAGAAAGCATACTCGCGGTTACAACATTCGATCGAAGGCGACAGAGATATTTGCCAACTGGAGGGAAGAACTCCCGGAGATGAGGTATCTCCATGAGGCAGAAGACGTGTTTAAAAAAGCTCGTGGGTACAGGGAAAACGAGACAGAGGTGGGAGAGCCGCGTAGAGCGCTGATTCATCTTGGCGGCCGTGTTCTTGAAGAGGGAACGGTCCAGCTACGTTCTGAAAGCAGCGCTCATCTTAAAATCAGGGAGGGCCTTCCTCACGAAGAGATACTCAGAGAAGCGGAGGAAGGCCATTATAGCCTTATCATGTTGGGGATACGCCATGCTGGTGAATGTCGCTGGTATGATATTGAGCACATTCCTCTGAGTGTTGCCCAGAAGGCCCCCTGCCCGGTCATGGTGATAGGCAAGGAATTTGAAGAAGGACAACCCCTATTGTTGTGTCTTGGAAAGAAGGACCCCCCTGAATCAACCTTAGGCATGGTCCGAGTCATAGCAACCAGAATGAAGAGTGAGATTGAGGTCCTAACGATACTTAGAAGCGCTGACCCAACTTTTCAGTTTTCTAAAAACATTTCCTCCATGATTGATGAATGGTCAGCGGGCTCTTTGAAGGTGACTCGGAAAGTCCTGACCGGGGAGCCTGCCAATGCGATTCTCGAAATGGCACCGGATTATGGTCTTATCATTTGCTCGTCAAGCGAAAAGCGAAAGAGAAATCGACTGGGCAAGGTGACCAAAAAGGTGCTCTGTCGTCAGTTCAATCTGCTCGTTTTAAGATAGTAACACTATTTACCAATGAACACGGACCCTTCGTTTCTACATATTTCTGCGTTGACTCTCTTGGGGGCAGCCACAATTATCGGATTCTATATGGGCCATGTCGCCCAGCGCGTCAAGCTGCCGTCACTTATTGGCTATATGATTTTCGGTGTCATCCTTGGACCGTCGATACTGAACCTTTTTGACGAGCCCACGATGGAAGACCTGTCGTTCTTAACGGGGATCGCTCTGGGGTTTGTCGCCTTCACTATTGGTTCAGAGCTGAGCTCCACAGCCATCGATCCCCCCAGCCTGAAATGCTTATGATGCTGGCAGTCATCGACCCCAATGCCATGAATCATCTACGTTAACGATCGTTTTAATAATGCCCTTTCATAAAAGGAAATGATGTCTTTCGCGCTAACTACGCCTAAAATTCTTTTAGAGCCTTCTTCTGCCACTACCGGCAGTTGAGAAACGCCTATCGTGCCGAGCTTTTTTAAGGCATCCTGAAGGGTATCGTTTGGAGTCACAGAGACGATTTTTTTGGCAGCGATATCTATGGCCTTTACGGTTTCCTTTTTCTCGTATAGGGTTTTTCTGACATCATGAGATGAAATGATACCGGTAAGCTCCTTTTGGAGATTTGTCACGAGTGAATAAGAATGCCTACTTTCACCAAATATCTCTATAATTTCCCCTAAACTCGCCTGTTCCGAAATTGTCTGAAAGTCCCTTGCCATTGCATCCTTTACCCTGAAAGATTGCAAAATTGTCTGGTCAAGGCCCATATGTATATCTAATCCTCTGCGTTTGAGTTTGATCGTGTAAATGGAGCCATCCTTCAAAGTAGTAGTGACAAATGTACTGATAATACAAGAGACCATCAGAGGGAGGATAATCATATAATCTCCGGTGAGTTCAAAAATAATAAGAATCGCCGTGATAGGACCATGGGTCGTGCCAGCCACTACTGCCCCCATACCTACTAACGCGTATGCCCCTGAACTAGCCGTAATATTTGGAAAAAGTTGATGGATGGCATAACCAAAGGCGCCTCCTGTCATAGCGCCAATAAATAGCGAAGGGGCAAATATACCTCCAGATTGCCCAGAACCTAAAATGATAGAAGTGGTTAATATTTTTATGAAGACTAACAAGAGAAGTATCTTCCAGGATAAACTATTGGTAAGGGCCAGATTTATAGTTCCATAGCCTACGCCAAAAACATGAGGCAAGAAAACTAAAATAATGCCTAATATGGCACCACCTAAGAGAGGGCATAAATATTCTGGAATCGGTAATGCATCAAAAACATCTTCACTTCTATATAATGCTTCTATAAACAGAATACTAATAAAACCAGCTATAATACCTAACAGGATATAAAATCCGAATTCAGTTGGATTTATTAAATGGTATGGGGGTGCTTTGAGGGCCGGGAAATCTCCATAATAATGGCGGGCGATAGCTGTAGCAGCAACTGAGGAAAGAACGATGGGAGTGAATTTTTCTAATCGGAAATCGTTTAATAAAATCTCCACAGCAAATAGGACTCCAGCAATAGGGGCATTAAAGGTGGCTGCAATACCTGCTGCTGCCCCACAACCAACCAGTGTCCTTAACCTCTTTTGCGAGGCCTTGAGAAATTGACCTACCATAGAACCGGCAGAGGAGCCTATCATTACGATAGGACCTTCTCTACCCACTGAGCTGCCAGAACCTATACAGATAGCCGAAACGAGCATCTTTAGAAAAGTCAATCTTGCCCTGATCCGCCCTCCTTTCAGGACCAGTGCCTCCATTACCTCAGGCACGCCATGACCTTTTGCTTCCTTAGCGAAAAAATAGATGATAGGCCCAGCTATAGCCCCCCCTAGAGCAGGTATAAGAATTTTAAGGTAAAAAGGAACAGTATGACAGAAGGTAAGAAAATCATTTGGATTCTGATAAAAAATATTCTGGAAGAACTTTATTAGAAACCGAAACGCAATTGCCCCCAATCCACCAATTGCCCCAATAAATATGGCTAATAACGCATTGACCACACGTTGACTGATTTTTGGGCTAAGGAGCAGATTTCTTATTGTTCTTGTGGGCATGTTGTAATTAGACGTCTCGGAGCTGTAACTTCTCAATAACTTCGGGTAATACCCCGTCACTAACACCCCGTGTCATTGCGAGGAGTCCCGATGAGATCGGGACGACGACGCAATCTCCTTGCTATGAAAGAGATTGCTTCGCTTCGCTCGCAATGACAGTAACCCCAGTTTTTTGAGAAGTTACCCGGAGCTTTTGCAACTTATTGAAAGTAAAAGCATATTTTGAGGCCTGAGTTTGGTGCCTCCGGCTGATCTTGTCATAAACCAGTACTACAGGACAAGTTTCTTAATCCCATACAATTTTTTTTGCCTGTGTGCTATAGTATTTTGGATTTCGGATCTGGGTTGCAAATGATTTGGATGCAACTTAGCCATGTTATTGTGCCTCAGTACACGAGGACTTAATGACATAGGTTTAAATTACCCGTGTCACAGCGTATATTTTGACTATTTTCTCAATAAGTTCGGGTATTCCTGGATGCTCGTCACCCTGCCCTTTGTCCCCGGCAACGCGGTTGCCTTGCTCCAAAAGCTTTTATGGATCGAGGCAACCGTGTTGCCGGATAGAGGTTTCATGGATCGAGGCAACCGTGTTGCCGGAGCAACGGGGGCAACAAATACCCCAGGTTTTTGAAAAGTTACATTTCGACAAAGTAACTCGTTAAAAATAAAGGGAATTTAAACATCAAGCGGGTATCTCATACTTTACCCCAGTTATTTAATTGCACAATCTATTGTTATTATAGATAATTCTATAACTATAGATGTCCAGATAATTAATTTCACGGCGTTATCAGTCGAAATCCTCGACGACGTACACTCAGTACGCCTTACTCGGATTTCTCCTTCTGGCCTTGTGAAATTAATTATCTGAAAACCTATAGCTGATTTCGCTGGCGGATATTACAACTATGTGAATATATTTATAGATAAATTTGCAAGAACGAATCGAACGCTGTCGAAATCAGTTGCCGTTTTTGAGTGAACACCTCTCATGAAAGCCGAGATAGAAAAAATAATCCATTCTGATGAGGCCGTCCAAAAAAAGGTTGAGGCGGCTAAGATTGAAGCGCAAAATATACTGGCTCGGGCTCAAGAACAAGCAAAAGAGATCATTGCTCAGAAGGAAAATGAACTTGCAGCATTAAGAAAAGAGGAGTTAGAAAGCATCTTATCAGAAGCACGGTCAAAGGCTCAGGGTATTTTGGAAGAAACGGATCGCTATCTTGAAAGGCTGCGCGACAAGAAGAAAGAACATCTTGAAGGGCTAATGAACGATCTTCTCAAGGAGGTAATAGGCTCTTGATTGCCAGGGTCCTTAAATATTCGTTTGCGCAGGCCAAAACCAGAGCCTTAAAAGGGAGGCTTTTAAGCGCTGAAGACTGGCACTTTCTTTTGAGGTGTAAGAACCCGGAAGACGTCTTGAAGTACCTTAGTGGCACAGACTATGCTGCGGCCTTATCCCATCTTCCCAAAGGAAAACCTGATGCCAAAGTTTTATCTTTAGCTCTATACGATGAACTTTTCAGAGACTATGCTAAACTCTTAAAAGCGGTCCCTAAGAAAAGTTCTTCTTTACTGAAGGCCCTTCTCTTGCATTATGAAGCGGAAAACCTAAAAACAATCCTGCGTGGGATTTGGGAAGGAAAATCTCCTTCTGAGATAAGATTTTATCTGTATCATTTGGGGAGCCTTTCCCGCTTGCCCGTTGCAGGGCTTTTGCAGGTTCAAAAAATCCCTCCTGCCATCGAACTTCTGAAATCGACGATTTTTTACTCGCCCTTAGTTCATGCATTGCCTCAATTCAAAGCCCAGGGAAAGCTATTCCCCTTAGAGGTTGCCATTGACATCACCGTTTTGGGGCACATTGTGGAGGTTTTAAAGTCCTTGGGCGGCCATGATCGCAAGGGAACAGAGGTCTTAATTGGTGAACTCATCGACTCTGAGAATTTGTGTTGGTTGGCCAGATTCCGCCATTCTTACGGCCTTTCACCAGAAGAGATAATAAACTATGTCCTGCCGGGCGGAAAGCGTCTCAGGATTCGGGATCTGGGGACCCTCGCAAGAAGCCGTGACCTGACATCATTCTTGGAGGCCTTGCCACAGCCATATAGAGAAGCCCTGATGCAGGCCAAAGATTGGCCTGAGATTCAACCCCTTTTCCAGAGATGGTTCCTGGTTCAGCTTTATGAAGTCTTTCGGAAAGACCCCTTTCAAATTAGATTGCAGCTATCTTATCTTCTTCTGAGGGAGATCGAGGTAAAGGCTCTGGACGGCCTTGTGTCAGCATTGAATCTTGGGGAACCAATAGAAGAGTTCCTTGAATTCATAAGTCTTCCGGTAATAGGAGGCGTTCGTGTTTAAGCCTGAAAGGCTAGTCAGAATCACGATTCAGGTTCCAGCGCAGTTCATATCTGTTGCCACGGCTACCCTTGCCAGGTTTAAGCTGCTTCATTTGGTAAGAATCGGGGAGACCCATCTGGGCCATCTCGGATACGTGGCCGAGACTGATGGGGATCTCCTTAAGGAATTTGAAGGGCTTTTTAAGGGAATCAAAGTCCTTTTAGAAGCCCTGCAAATTCGCCCTGAACCCGTCGCTTTAAGGGAGCTTATCATTCCCGAAAAAGAGATTTTTAAGACCAGAGAACGTCTCGGCGAGGTGACACAAGAAGTTGAGTCGGTTATGAACGATTTGAGAATCACTAGAGAGAAGCTTCTTGAGAAAGAAACACTACGAGACAAACTTGACTTCTTGCCACCTGATCTTGATCTTTCACGCCTGCTGAGCTGTCAGTTTGTGAACTGGATGATTGGCCTGGTGCCTGCCCGGGGTCTCGAAAAGCTTCAGGAAAGCCTATCGGAAGTTCATCGTGCCTTTATCCATATTGGCACTTTGGGTCAAAGAG
Organism: Desulfobacterales bacterium; assembly: GCA_030668805.1. GTDB lineage: Bacteria > Desulfobacterota > Desulfobacteria > Desulfobacterales. Next base: position 10,774 of record DAOVEU010000002.1, on the reverse strand, counting down.
CCGTTATCTTGGTTTTTGGTTTGAGAGGAGATTGGCCCATCTTTGAGAGAGCTCTAAGAGGCGCTTTTTTTGAAAAGATTGAAATCCCCACCCAGGTTTCAGGGACGGCGGCAGAGATTATGGAAAACCTCCGATCAGAAATCGCAGAACTCGGAGAGAAAAAGAAAAAATTGTCTCAGCAAAGGGAGATCTTTCAAAAGAAGTTTGGGGCAGAACTTTTGATTCTCAAGGAAAAAATCATTCAGTCTCGCAACATACTCTCGGCCCGCCGGCACTTTGGAAAGATAGACAAGAGCTATGTTATTTCCGGTTGGATTCCGGAAAGGCTTTTCGAAGCTCTTAAAGAAGAGCTGACCAAGGCCACCCAGGGGCAGGTGGTCATTGAAAAAGTGGACCCTGAGGATCTTAGAGAGGTGCGAGAAGGGATCGTAAGAATTCCGATCCTCTTTAACAATCCAATGCTGATCAGCCCTTTTGAAAGGCTGAGCGGTCTTTATGGGACCCCGCGTTACAAGGAGGTGGAGCCGACCATCTTTTTTGCCCTCAGCTTTCTTCTGATGTTTGGCATGATGTTCGGTGATGTTGGCCATGGCGCGGTTCTCTTTTTCCTGGGCCACCTCATCTTCAGGCGTTTTTATAAGTATGTGGATTACGGAATAATTCTTATGGAGTGCGGTATCGTTTCAGCCCTTTTCGGCCTTCTCTATGGGAGCATCTTCGGGCTTGAAGACGTTATTCCGGCCGTGTGGTTCAGACCCATGGACAATATCTCTTATTTTATAAAAGTAGTCCTCGCTTTAGGGGTGGCCATGGTGAGTTTAGGGGTCGTGTTGAATCTTATCAATGCCCTGAGGTTAAGAGAATACGAGGGCTTGCTCAGCACTACTGGTTTGGCTGGAGGACTTTTCTACTGGGGGCTTGTAGGGCTGGGCGTGAAATATTTAATCACAGGAAAACTGGTCCCGGCAGAGCTGACCGTTTTTGGATGGGTGGCTGCCGTGCTGATGACAATCATCATCCTTCATCGCCCCCTTTATCTTCTAATGGTCAAGAAAGAACGTATCGGAGAGGTTGTCAAGAAAGAGGGGTTTTTCACTGAGATTGTGGAATCCATCGTAGAGCTTTTTGATGGTCTCATTCGCTACGTGGCAAATACGATTTCCTTTATCAGGGTAGCGGCCTTTGCCTTGGCCCATGCGGCTCTTTTTATAGCCGTCTTTTCCATTGCCGATCTCGTGGCCCATGAAAAAGGTGGAGGTGTATTCTATTGGCTGGTGCTCGCAGCCGGCAACGTGGTAATCATCCTTCTTGAAGGATTGGTAGTTTCGATTCAGGCGGTGCGCCTGGAGTATTATGAATTCTTCAGTAAGTTTTTCAGAGGTGGCGGCGAGAAATTTAGGTCCTTTGATCGAGAAATCGGCTCAGAAGAAAGGAGGTTGTGATGTTCGCCTTCAAAGCTTTCAAAAGGAGGGACATATGAAATCTCACATGTATATCCTGACGCTTTTCTCTCTTATGCTCTCTCCTGCTGTGGTCTTTGCTGAAGAGGTTGCAGCCCAGGGCAATTCTTCGGTCGGCTGGGGCTACCTGGCAGCGGCCATCGCTGTTGGCGCGGCAGCGTTGGGTGCAGGCCTGGCTGTGGCCGTGGTAGGTTCGGCCGCTATGGGGGCTATGAGTGAAAAACCGGAGCTTGCCGGCCGCGCCTTGATATTCATCGGATTGGCCGAGGGGATCGCAATCTATGGCTTGATTGTGGCCGTCATGATTCTGGGGAAGCTATGAAGATCTTTGTCCTTGCAGATCCTGAAACCTACCTTGCCTTTGCCTTGGCCGGGATAAAGGGTCAGGCCGTGCATTCCGGACCTGAGGTTCCCCCCTTGCTGGAGAGTTTAGACCGTAAAGAAACAAGTCTTGTCCTTATAACAGAACGTCTGGCCGAGAAGAATCGGGGAGTGATTGACAGGATACTCCTTGAGGCGGGTGGTCCACTCATCCTTGAGATTCCTGATACCAAAGGGCCGGTATCCGAGAAAGAGAAGGCCACCGAACGAATTCTTTCCCTTCTCAGGAGATAGATATGCCCATCTGGGGCGAAGTAGAACTCTTTTGTCGGGCTATTCTTGATGAGGGCCGCAAAGAGGCGGACAATATCGTGACACAGGCGAAAGCCGAGGCCGAAAGAGTTATTGCCGGAGCCCAGGGGCTGGCTGAAAAAGAGCTCCAGGAAAAGATTGTTGCTCAAAGGAGTGATGCCTACGTGGAGGCCAAGCGGCTGGTGGACTCTGCTGAGCTTGAGGCCAAAAAGCGGATCATCGCCTTTCGAGAACAGCTCATACAGGAAATCTTCAGAGCCTTGGAGTTGCGCTTAAGAAAGATAAGCGATCAGCCGGAATATCCTGATTTCTTATTGTCAACCATAAGAGAAGGAATCCACTCTCTTCCAGGCAAGGAATTCGTTATCGAGTTAAAACAGGAGGATTTGGAGCTTGTAAAGGAAAAGACCGAGGCCCTGGGCAGGGAGCTGTCGGCAAAGATCGAGCTGAGGACCTTACCTTCGATCGAGGGAGGTTCGCGGATTTATACTGCCGATCGGCGTCTGCTTTATGACAACAGCCTCTTAGCTCGGCTAAGACGCCGTGAAGATGAGATTCGACGGCAAATCTGGAGAAAAATCTTTGGAACGGAAACAAGCAGAAGTTAAAGAGTCCATTATCAACGAGATTAACGGCCCTGTCATAAAAGTCAGGCAGGCCTACGGATTCTCCATGAACGAAATGGTCGTAATCGGTGAAGAGAAGCTCCTGGGAGAGGTGATCGAGCTTTACGGAGACCAGGCCACCATCCAGGTCTATGAAGATACAACCGGTCTTAAGCCCGGAACATCGGTCCATGGTCAGGGGTTACCCCTATTCACCGAGTTGGGACCAGGTATTGTAGGTCATGTTTTTGATGGAATCCAGAGGCCGCTTTCGGTCATGTACCAGGATTCAGGGCCTTTTATCAGACGAGGCAAAGCAGGAGCGGTTCTTAATCGCGACAAGGCCTGGGCCTTCAAACCCAAAACAGGATCTGGTGAAAGGGTCTCCCCCGGCCAGGTGATCGGCGACGTTGAAGAGACGGATCGCGTTGTTCACCGGATCATGGTTCCCCCGAATCTAAGCGGTCGGCTCCTGGAGATCGCCCCAGAAGGCATTTACACCATTGAGGAAAAGATAGCTCTTTTGGAAGATGAAAAGGGAGAAACCCAGGAAATCAAGCTCTACCAGAAATGGCCGGTGAGACGAATCAGGCCTTATCAAAAGCGTATTCTTCCCAGTGAGCCTCTTTTTACCGGTCAGCGGGTGATCGATTTTTTCTTTCCTTTAGCCAAGGGGGGGACTGCTGCCATCCCCGGAGGTTTCGGAACAGGCAAGACCATTACCCAACATCAGCTCTCCAAATGGGTTGATGCCGATATCATCGTCTATATCGGATGCGGCGAGAGAGGCAACGAGATGGCCGGCGTTCTCATGGATTTTCCGAAGTTGCTCGACCCTCGAACCGGAAGGCCTCTTATTGAAAGAACGATCTTTATTGCCAATACCTCCGATATGCCTGTCGCCGCCAGAGAAGCCAGCATTTATACCGGTATCACCATTGCCGAATACTACCGGGACATGGGGTGCCACGTGGCTTTGATGGCCGATTCCACCAGTCGCTGGGCCGAAGCCTTGAGGGAAATTGCCGGCCGGATGGAAGAGATGCCGGCAGAAGAAGGGTTCCCGGCTTACCTTGCCTCAAGGCTTGCCGAATTTTATGAAAGGGCAGGGGCTGTCATCACCAGCGGCGGAGAGACGGGTTCGGTCTCGGTGATTGGCGCCGTGTCTCCTCCAGGGAGCGATTTTTCAGAACCCGTTACCCAACATACCAAGAGGTATGTCAGCACTTTCTGGGCCCTGGATAAGGAACTCGCCAGCGCTCGCTATTTCCCGGCAATCAACTATCTCGACAGCTACAGTGGTTACGTGGAGTCGGTTGCTCTGTGGTGGAAGAAAAAAGCGGGTCTTGACTGGACTGAGCTCAGGAGCCAGGCATTGGCCATCCTCAAGGAAGATGCAAAGCTCATGAATATCGTCAAACTCATCGGTGAGGATGCCCTGCCAGGTGATCAAAAGGTGATCTTCCACGGAGCGAGACTCATAAAAGAGGATTTTTTGCAACAAAGCGCCTTTGATTCCGTAGACACTTACTCTCCCGCCGGAAAACAGGTCCTGATGCTCCGGATTATCCTGAGATTTATTGAGAGGATGAAGGAGACCGTGGCAGCCCATCGTATCCCGGTCTACCGGATAATGGAACTTCCAATACTGGAGGAGATGGAACGGATGAAGTACACTTACAAGGGAGATGATCTCAAACCTTTCAACGATATTCTGAAACGCCTTGAAGAGGAGTTTGATGATCTCCTCAAAAGGGGGGCTTAGAATTGCCTGCCAGAACCGGACTTGAATACCTGGGCCTCGTTCGAGTACAAGGGCCTTTGATCTTTGTTAAAGGGGTCGCCAACATTGGTTTTGGCGAGATGGCTGAGGTCGTTACTTCAGAAGGCGAGGTTCGGCTTGGGCGGGTGCTGTCCATCTCCGACGATCTGGCCGTTGTAGAAGTCTTTGAGGGGACGGCCGGCCTTTCCGGATCGGAGTCCAAAGTGCGATTTCTGGGTCGTCCTTTTGAGTATCGTGTTTCTGCTGAGGAGGTATTGGGCCGCATCTTTGATGGCCTGGGAAGACCCCTTGATGGTGGCCCACCGCCAATAGCAGGGCAAACTCGCGACATAAATGGCCTCCCTATTAATCCGGTGGCCCGGGTCTATCCTCAAGATTTTATCCAAACAGGGATTTCAGCCATTGATGGCCTGAATGTCCTGGTGAGAGGTCAAAAGCTGCCGATATTTTCAGGAAGCGGCCTCCCACACGCTCAACTCTCCGCCCAGATCGTCCGGCAGACCAGGCTCCTTGAGAAAGAAGAAAGATTTGCCATTGTCTTTGCCGCCATGGGGACCAAACATGAAGAAGCTCAATTTTTCCGGAACGACTTTGAGGAAAGCGGTAGTCTCAAAAACGTTGTCATGTTTCTCAATCTGGCTGATGATCCTTCCATTGAAAGGCTGATAACCCCCAGGATTGCCTTAACAGTAGCCGAGCATCTCGCCTTTGAGGAAGATATGCATGTTCTGGTGATCCTGACCGACATGACGAACTATTGCGAGGCCTTAAGAGAAGTGGCTACTTCCAAGGGCGAGGTCCCCAGCAGAAAAGGCTATCCCGGATATCTGTACAGCGATCTGGCCTCTATTTATGAAAGGGCCGGCAGAATCGCCACAGCCAAGGGATCGATCACCCAGATCGCCATTCTTACTATGCCCGATGACGATATCACCCACCCCATCCCAGATCTTACCGGTTATATCACCGAAGGGCAGATCGTTCTTGACCGTGGCCTTTTTCAGAAGGGAATCTACCCGCCCATCAATGTCCTGCCCTCTCTATCGCGCCTTATGAGCGACGGCATAGGGGAAGGACGGACAAGAAAAGATCATCAAAACTTAGCCAGCCAGGTCTATGCCCTGTATGCCCAGGCAAAACGAGTGGAAAGGCTTGCATCTATTATTGGAGAAGAAGATCTTACCGGCCGTGACCGGCTTTTTCTTAAATTTTCCAATGAATTTGAAGGGCGATTCATCAAACAAGGCCCTTATGAAAACAGAACCATCTTTGAAACCCTCGACCTTGGTTGGGAGCTGGCAATGATTTTTCCGTCAAGGGATCTTGCGAGAGTGAAACCAGAAGAAATAAAAAAATACGGCTTGAAGACAGAGTGATCGATGGAAAGACTACCCTTTTCAGTCAACAAAAGTAACCTGTTGCGCCTTGAAGAGGAGCTTTCTTTTGCCAAAGAGGGCCTGGAAATTCTAGATGAGAAGAAAGAGGCCTTAATGGTTCACATCAGCACTTTATCCACTAAGGCTGAGCGGGTGAGAGCCGAGATAAATGAGGCACTGGAAAAGTCTTACGGTTATCTTCGGGAGGCGATTTTGATTGATGGCCGCCTTGCCTGTGAACGGGCCTCGCTTGGCACCTTCCTGGGAGAGAAGGTCGAGATCAAGGAAAAGAGCTTCATGGGAGTTGCCCTTCCTGAAGTGAGGATAGGGATTCCAAAACTTTCGCCTTCTTATGGTTTTCATGGAACTGGAGCAGCTATGGATTTAGTTGTGAAAACCATTTATCAAGGTATGGAGATTATTGCCGAGTTGGCCGAAATTGAGGTGGGACTTTTTCGCTTGGTAGCAGAGATTAAAAAGACCTTGAAGCGCCTGAACGCCTTGCAAAATATACATATCCCCCTTTATGAGTCAACCGTCAAGTATGTCGAAGAAAATTTGGAGGAAAAGGAGAGAGAATTCCTTTTCCAATTGAAACGGCAAAAAGAGCGCCGGAAAGAGATAGAGCATGGGACTTTTTGATAAGATCTTAGTTCCTGTAGATGGTTCGCGATACTCCCTTGACGCCGTTCATTTAGCCGCTAAGATAGCCAGATTTCACGGCTCTGAGTTGAAGCTTTTCCATGTTCTCGATGTGTTAGTGGTGGATAAACTGAAAAGCTTTTCAAAAAAAAACAGGGGGTCCATTCAGGAAGAACTGAGACATGATGCCCACGGATTTCTTAAAGACATGGAATATGAAATAAGGAAAGAGAAAGTCAATCTGGAGGTTCTTATCAAAGAGGGTATTCCCCATGAGGCCATCCTAAAGGAGGCGTCTTCTTGGGGTGCGGAACTTATTGTTATGGGCAAGCTTGGTCGACGAGGAATTTCCCATATCGTTTTAGGCAGCGTGACAGAAAGAGTAGTGGAATTCTCGGATGTGCCTGTGCTAGTTGTAAAATAAGTAAGTGCAACGGATCTATTACCCCCGGTATCGATGGCTCAGAAAAGAAAAAAGGGATAATGGAAGTCAAACTAGGAGCTTGTCCGAGAATGCGAGATTCTCTTTTTCGCATGCAACATATAGTGTATTTCCTCGCGGGCTGGCGCAACATAATGTGGTCAAAATCTCGAAACTTCTATTTTCGGACAGCCTCCTAGTAGGCTAAGTCATTACATCGAGCGACCAGTTCAATCAAGTCGAGATGTTTGACAGCCTTGGTAAAATGTGTCAAAAAAGATAAGCTTTAATACTACCGGGTAGGCTCAAGGAAGGGAAGCAAGTCCTTGAAAATGCCAGGATAATGAACTAACCCGCAGCAAGCTACGGGGTATCGCGTACCTGCCCGCCATTGCCACGCATGCTGGCATTCAAGCTGATTGCTGTACCTGGCGATGGCAGGCGGGTCTGATTTTCACAATCTAAACGAAGCAAGCCTCGGGGAATTTAACCCAATAACTCACGAAAATCTGTGTAATCTGCGCCTGCCCCATGAAATGTTTACCCCGTTCAATTCGCAGACCATTTAACTGGGGCCTTTTGTCTTTCTATTTCATCGGGGTAATCTGTGGATTAAGGGCTTGCGCAAAAATAACTTGGCAGAATTGGCGCTCAGATTTGGGTCAGGTTTGGCCGATCCGATTGAGCAAAACCACAGGAATAGCCAGCTATTTCGCGGATTTTGCGAATGAGAATCGGTCAAAGATGGCCTGAAGCTGAGATGCGAAAATGGTAAGTTATTTTTGCGCGAGCCCTAAAGGTCGTGCTTGATCGTATGCCCACCAAAGAACGGGATATAATCCTTGACTCAATCACCGAGGGTGTCTTTACGGTGGATCGGAATTGGCGTATCACGTCTTTCAACCGCGCGGCTGAGACGATTACCGGTATCCCTCGCGATACGGCGATAGGTCAACCGTGTAAGGACATACTAAGAGCGAATATCTGCGAAGGCAACTGTGCCCTCCGGGAGACTATCCACACCGGAAAACCCATTGTGGGGAAAGCCGCAGCCCTTCTAGACAAAGATGGCAATCATCGTCCGATCAGTATCTCCACGGCTGTGCTAAAGAATCGGCAGGGTGGGATCATCGGGGGTGTGGAGACCTTTCGTGATCTCACGATGATAGAGCAGCTTCGAAAAGAAATCGAACGTGACTATCGCTTTGAGGATATCCTCAGTCGCAGCCACCGCATGCGTGAGATCTTCGATGTGCTTCCCCAGATCGCTAAGAGTGTGAGCACCGTTTTGCTCGAGGGTGAGAGCGGCACGGGCAAAGAACTTGTTGCCCGGGCCATTCACAACTTGAGTCCTCGCAGGAAAAAGCGTTTCGTGGCTATTAACTGCGGGGCGCTGCCGGACACGCTTTTAGAATCGGAACTCTTTGGTTACAAGGCGGGTGCTTTTACGGATGCAAGGAAGGACAAACCGGGCCGCATTACCATCGCTGAAGGTGGAACCCTTTTCCTTGACGAGATCGGCGATATCTCACCTGCCTTGCAAGTCCGTCTGTTGCGCTTTCTGGAAGAGCGGGTCTACGATCCGTTAGGTTCGGTGAAATCGCTCAAGGCAGATGTGCGGGTTATAGCCGCAACGAACAAGAACCTGTCAGACTTGGTGGCGAAGGGCAGATTTCGGCAGGACCTTTTCTACCGGGTCAATGTAGTGCGAATTGAGCTTCCACCACTCTGGCAGCGCATGGAGGACATTCCGCTTCTTGTGGACCATTTCATTGCAAGCCTGAACACCATACAAGGCAAAGAGGTGATGGGCATCACTGACGAAGCACTCACTTGCTTGATGTCCTACAACTATCCCGGTAACGTGCGCGAGTTGAGAAATATTGTTGAGCGGGCCTTTGTACTCTGCCGTTCGGGGGAGATTGAACGAAGGTATCTCCCCGAGCCGCTATGTTCCGCCGCCTGCATTAACTGCCCGAAACAGACAGAGTTTATGTCTCTCAAGCAGATGGAAGCCGCCTTCCTGATGAACGCCCTTCGACGTAACAACTGGAACCGCTTGCAGACGGCTAGCCAGCTCGGCATCCACAAGACCACACTATTCCGCAAGATCAAGTCCTTGGGTCTTCAGGTTCCTACGTCCGGGAAACAATCCTAGTAGGCGTTCACAGGTTCAGGGGTTCACCGTTCAGATTTTCGGTTAACCCTGAACCTCTGAACCCGTGAACCCGTGAACGGTTACGTCTCTTTACCATCTTGTGTTGTTGTTGCAATTATGCTACCTTTTAAGCCAATATCAGTAGCAGAACTGCTGCTGTTCGCCCATTGCCTTTCTCCACGTTTGATTGGTAACCTGCTGTTTTTAAATAGATTTTGGCTTCGAGTCCTCCTGTTATTGTAATGGCACGCGAGTTGCAGTTAAAAGATAGGTAACCGTTCACGGGTTCAATGGTTCAGGGGTTCAGGGTTCACCGAACAAATGTTGAGAGCTGACCCCTTGTCACCGCCCGATTGATGATTGAAGATTGATGATTGAAAAAACAATCGACAATCGACAACCCCTGGCCCAGACCTGATTTACGGAGGCAGCAGCCTCTTCCAATCAAGTCGCACCAGGGCGGGCGTAAAGCGACAATCAAAAAAGGTAACCCTGAACGGTGAACTCTGAACCTGTGAACGCCTACAAACATAGAGCCAGGGCTGAAGGTAAAACAAGAGAGGCCAAGCATGAAGGTGGCAATCCCGGCATGGGCCGGCCAGGTTTCTACTGTCTTTGACTTTGCACACTCCCTCCTTTTGGTGGAGCTGCACAGTGGTAAGGAGATTAGTCGAATCGAAGTTCCTCTTGACGAGAACCCGTCGATATTGCGCGCAGGGATACTGTCACGTTTTGGTGTAAAGGTCCTGATCTGCGGTGCGATTTCACGGTCCCTGGCTACAGTCGTAGCAGGATATGGAATTGAAATAATACCTTTTGTGAGCGGCATGGTAGATGAGGTGCTGGATGCGTACCTGACCGGTCGGCTGGCCGAGGCTCGGTTTCTTCTTCCGGGTTGTCCTGCCAGTCCCACAACGTATAGGAAGAGGCGCGGCCACTTCCATGGCGGTCACCGAGAGGCAGATAGAAGGGGCGGAATCCCCTCACAAAATACCTGACAGGGACGAAATTCATTTAGACACGAAAGGGAGGTTGTTCAATGGATGAGGTAAGGCTGCTTGAAGAAAGGATCGGCGGTCGTTGGACAGGGATTGTATTCCAGCGTGACAGTGCACCGAAGGAGAATTTGGCCAAAAGACCAATGCGCCTGTGTGAAGCGATAAAGGAGTCAATAACCAGGCCAGTAGTCTTGACACGGCATCTCGTCAACTGTCCCGGCGCACGCCGAAGCCTTGGCTGGACGACTAAGGAGGATGATAACATAGCACGCAAAATGGTCGAGACGACAGGCATCAAACTCGATATTGCGCGGAAGGTCATCACGAATACACCACGTCTTAACGGGGAAATTGACGCTGTATTGATAGGCACAAACAAGTCTCCGGACATAGTGGTATCGTATGCTCAGCCCGAGACCGTCATGAGATTGGTTCGCAGGTGGCAACAAGTTTATGGAACTGACCTTGATTTGGAGGCTTCGAGTGTGATGGCTGTATGCGGAAGCGTTACGGTGAAGGCATATACGACGGGCCGAATATGCTTGTCTTTCGGTTGTCCTGACTCGCGCCAATATGGAGCAATTGGACGGGACCGACTTGTCATTGGCCTGCCGGTGCGTTTGATAGGAGATTTGTTTTAGCAGGGGATGATAGGTTGATTTCTGCCCCATGTACCAAAGATGAACAAAAGGAGGTAT
>DAOVEU010000012.1:0-12941 GCA_030668805.1 Desulfobacterales bacterium | reverse complement strand
CTTGGAATTTCTATAACCTATTGAAATTCTAGATATTTATCGGCGCTATTGCAAGTTCGATCAGGGAATAATGGAATGATGGAATATTGGAATGATGTAAAAGAAAAAAAGACCAAAATCCCCTGCCCGCTCGTGCCTCGCAGTGGCAGGCGGGTCTTAAACCCAACATTCCACCATTCCAATATTCCATCATTCCAATTGTGAGCGAAGCGAACTAACTTATTCAATACGCACGTAACTTCTAAAAAAGTTGGGGTAATGGGTATCGCCGCAGCTTTTCTCGCAGCCTCGTGTTGATGTTCACCTTTGAGCCTGGCAAAATCCAGTGCGGGTTATCTTCCGCGTGGGCGTAGAGCAGATCGAGTATAAAGGGGCGAACCTGGTGGAACGAGCATGAAAAGGAGAAAGAAATCAAGTCGGACCAGTAGTATGGGCCGCCCCTGGTCACTGAGTAGCACACAAGAGATAGCGGCCACGAGGCAGCATCGCGTGCCGACAATCTATCAGCATATGATTTTACCTTCCCACAAAGCACGCAGGAAGTTTCTATACGGCATTATTCGTATCCGCCCATGAACTCTCTCTTCCCTCTCATTGCATAGAAGCAAGGCCTTCCGTGGCGAATATTCCTCTATAAAGGCGTTCAGGGGCCGCAAGTCCCTTTTCTCGACACGAGTCGCGCCCTTCACTTCGATGGCCACCTCGCCCCTACCCAGCACAAAGTCGACTTCCAGACCTGATTTTGTCCTCCAGAAATTGATTTCATAATCCAGTTCATTGTAAGAATTGTGAGCTGCTATCTCCATAAATATGAAATGCCCAAATGCCTTCCCGAACAATTCACCTTTTTCTTCCTCCAAGTGTCGCTTTGTTATGGCGCCGGCAACTCCCACATCGAACAAATAGAATTTTGCCGCCCTGGTGATGACTTGCCGGTTTTGCCTCCTCTTGAAGGGCTCTACCATGGTTCCCAGAAGCGTGTCGACGAGGATCTGGTAGTACTCTTTTACGGTCTTGGAATCTACTCCGCACTCACGCGCTATGTTCGAGTAATTTGTAAGCTCGCCGTGAGAGTAACCCATGGCATCAAAGAACCTGGAAAAGGCAGGAATGTTCCGAGTCAGCCCCTCGTCAAAAACTTCCTCTTTTAAGTAGTCTTGGGTATAGGCCCTCAAAGCTTTCTTATAGCTTTCCTTAAGATAATGATCCGGTATCATGCCGCGATTCAAGACTCTCAACAGATTCAGGTTCTCCAGTTCAGCCGTGACAAGCGGGAACATTTCATAACGCCATGCCCGGCCTCCAAGCAAGTTAGCCTTTCCTCTCTTCAGCTTCCGTGCGCTTGATCCACACAGTATGAACCGCAAACCCTTATTCTCGATCAGCCAGTGCACCTCGTCCAGGATTTGAGGAATCTTCTGCACTTCATCCAGGATCACCGGATAATTCAGGACATCGTCATCCTTTGCCAGCAATCGTTCCCGCAACAGAGAGGGTTTCTTGGAAAATTCGAGAAACAGATCGGTTTGAAGAAAATCATACACCAGACTGTAACGAAACCTCGCTTTCAGGTAGCTTGATTTCCCCGTCTTTCTTGGTCCCCACAAAAACGCAGACTGCCGTGGCGGAAGATCGATATTCAGGATTCTCTTGATCTTTTCCATTTCCATTTCCGGTTATTATTCCGATACGGTTTAGCTAATTTGGAGCATAATACGAATTGGCGGAGCCGTCAAGAAGGAAATAAGATGCGGTCCAACAGAGATAATGGCTCCCAGAAGCCCGGGATCATTAACATAGGTTTTTTTCGGATTCACTCGGCGGGTTCTTTCCGAGCGGGAGTATATCGGCACCTGGTAGAAAAGGAAGGAACAAATAGCATTTCTGGCTCTTGAATGAAGGAAATTTGCGGTAGTATGTCTCCAATACAAATTGGAAGTCCTGGGCAGAAAATGGGAGCAGACGCTCATCCTCGAAATTCAGGTAGAGCAGGCGCTATCCGCATGAAACGGAGAAGCTTAAGGAACAAATTAACCGTCAAGCCCCATTGAATCGAGCCAACCACGGTCATCGCCTTCACTCTCATCATCCCACGTCCTTCCCTGATGGAGATTAAGCTTTATGAGATAATCCTGGTAATGGCTTAAGCCACACGAACCGGAAAGATCGTTCGAACGAATACGGGACAAATCATGGGCTCGGATCTAGTCGCGCAAGGTTGCACCAGCGGTTGATAGGCTGTTAGGTGGCAGAGAGGATATCAGGCTGGCCTCAGTAGAAATAGGAAACAAGGTGATGCCGAAATAATCAAGTTTGACCCAAGTATTGGTGAAGTTTTATGGGGTTACGTAAGTTACCACATCATTGGTGCTAAAACCAGAACCCGATATTGGTATTGCAATTGAGCCATCATCTCCAAAAAAGCTGACAATCTTCATTTTTCCTTTGGATTTACCAGGTGTTCGTCCAATAATCATTTTGCTCTGAGGATCTTCAATTGGATCCCCAGGTTCCTTGACCTCCAAGATATCCCCGATCTTAAGACCGCTCCTTTTCCCAGCATTGACAAAAACCTTTTCGTGTTCCACAGCCGCTATCCTTGCACTCCATTCGGTTGCAGCAAGCTGTATAACAAGTCCATCAAGGAACTTCGTGATTGCTGAGCGGAGGGCTTGACAACCAAGTGATTCATCGTAACCTACCTTTTGCCCCAGTTCCAACACCTGCGTGGATTTCCGCATGTAGTCACCCTTGCCGGAATCTGCGTAGAGGATTATTCCAGTGGTCACATCAATCACCCTTACTTCAATGGTTGCCTCAGCTTTCATGATCCTTTGCTTCAACAGCAAATAGTCATGATCTTCGACTTTGATTCCAAACTGAGATATGGAACCTACGATAATTGAACTTACACCCAACAGTCTTCCGGCCTTTGTCGCCGTTGTTGGGTCAACGGCTCCCGACATACCCAGCGACTGCTCTTGAAAAACTTTCTTTATCTGGTCTCTTTCTACCAGGAGGAAGTTTCCCCTCTTAAACAATTCGGTTGTAAGAATATCTGCAGCCGCAAGCCCCAGTCTTTCATCCCCAAAATCGGATCTGTTTGTAAAGTCGATCACCGCTATTTTGATTCTCGGCCTTGTAGCAGAACGTTTATCGTTCTGTAGCTTAGTTACAGACACTTGCGGGGGGGGCTGCTTTGGGGAACCCGCACATCCACACACTATTGCGATGATGACCAATGAAAGGGCAATCTTGAGGGTATGATTTGCGTGCGCCATAGGTATTAGACCTTTCGAGCCTGAGAGCTTATAACACTGCTTTTTGCCGCGACGCAGTATCGGGCTTCAGATCTTGCTTCTCTATGTTCCTGAGGTTAACCCTGTCAATCCATAAAGTTGGTACAAGCTAATTAGAGCAACGCCGTCCGAAGCTGTCAAGAACAAAGTATCCAAACGAATCCTATTAACCGGCTGACACTCGTGGATTACAGTGTAGTGCTTGCAAGTATTATCAATTGACGCGGGTTAAGATTTTCCACCTCCCTGGATGAAAAGACAAAAAAATGCACAGTCTTTTAGGATCTTCCCCACCGAGAAAGAGAAATCCCCCACAGGCTGTACTCCCATAGGGGATTTCCTTCTTGTCAATGGAGGAATTGTATTATTTTTCAAACTTTACCGCAGTCCCTGTGACACACGTACAGTGCTTTGTAATAAGTGGAAGAATTACTGAAGGAATCGCCATATCCTTCTTGTCCACGGAGTAGTTAATTAACGTGTCCCCGCCGGTTTTACTGACTGCATCAGCTATTGCTCCCCTTATGGTATCCTCTCCGGCCAGGGGAAGCCCAAGCAAGTATGTTTGACACGTTTCTCCTTCAGCAGGTCCTATTACTTTAACTCTATCTAGGGTCGTCAGCGGAGCTCCCTGGTAAGGACGGTAAATAGTACATCCGGAAACGATCACAGCAAACAAACCCAAAACCAAAATCAGAGCATACATTCTTTTCATTCGGGATTTCCTCCTTTCATCGTGGTTCATCTATTGCTACTGGAACAGGTTCACATAGAACGTTTTCACTCAAACGTTTTCACTCAAGAAAGTCTCCTTCGTTCGAGCCGTTGGGAGCTATTCACTAGTACCCTTTCCGCTTTTTTTCACCTCCTTTCGATCATGTCAGGATGTTCTACGGATTTACATTGATATTACAGGAATATACTTGTACCGCTTCATGAGCCTCGTTTTCAAAGTTCGGAAAAAAATTGGCGACGAATGATCTGACACGAACGGGATATGATTCATATTCCCTCTGCGTTTGCTACCAAAGTTACTGACAGCATGAGACTCTCGAACAAGAGTTTCATGGGGAAGGAGCTACGATTCTGTCATGACGTTGTCCGCCTGCGAAAGGTGTGCCAATTTTCCAAAAAGGAGGATGCCAGACGGAGAAAATGAGGAAAAGTGTTAATCCAAAAAAGAAGTTTTACCGCAATATCACGATAGACAAGGTTAGGTCAGGGACTTGTAACTTCTCAAAAAGTCCGGGCCAATCACTCCTGGATTCCTGCCTTCGCGGGAATGACGATTGTGCCGACTTCGCCGTCATGCCCGCGTAGGCGGGCATCCAGAAAACTCACAGGATTGTCGACTTGCCCGGACTTATTGAGAAGACACGGGGATTTTTGCCCCAGCCAGGGAGACTTCTGGAAACGGGAAATCCTTGTGAAGTGCTCCGCCTCGCAGATACGAAACCGGTCCTCCAGGTCCGCCGTGCGCACACTCAGTGCGTCAACACCATTGGTAATGTTGTGGGCAGGGAGTATTGCATCGGAGAAGGCCCATGCCCGACACTCCTTGATTATGATTTCACATAGCCCTATGTTTTCTTGCTCGCAAGCCCGAGGGAGCCGGTTTGGGGCTAGCTATGCTCTGCCAAAGAGCCTGGCGGATAGACTGGTCAAATTTTTGACGATCACGTAAAGCGCGGGAATCAACAGAAGGGTCAAGACCGTGGCCAAAAGGAGTCCAAAGGTGATACTCACTGCCATGGGAATAAGAAACTGGGGCTGGAAGTTTCGTTCAAGCATAAGCGGCATGAGCCCTGCGATCGTGGTCACGGAAGTGAGAATCACGGGTCTGAACCGGGCTTTGCCCGAGGCTTCCACGGCTTTTTCAGGGGGCTTTCCATCTCGAACGGCCCGGTTGATAAAGTCGATTCGGTGACCTGAACGGGCGTGCCCAGGAGATAACTCACCTCGGCAATCATCCAATCGCTGTCAGTCTAAGGAGTGAAAAGGGGCTATGCAAAGGTCTCATCTCATAGTCCCGAACACCCAAAAGGTCTGTCAGAGATAACTTTTTCTAATTGCCATGAGGGCCATTGAGGTATT
Organism: Desulfobacterales bacterium; assembly: GCA_030668805.1. Taxonomy (GTDB): domain Bacteria; phylum Desulfobacterota; class Desulfobacteria; order Desulfobacterales. The sequence goes on along the minus strand of DAOVEU010000012.1, from coordinate 7,548 downwards.
GTTCCGCTGCGGTGAAGTGAAAGTCCGTCAACAGTCTGAGTAGTTGCGATTCGCTGCCCCAGATGCCAGCGTGTAATACAAATTGTTTTGCACGAGGCAGGCCAGGAACAGATCGCCTGCGACTGAATTCTCTGGGATGAAAATAGAAAAGAGCTGGGATATGTCTTCTGTTTAGCCACCACACGCTTTGCTTCAGGATCGGATAGGGCAGGCATCGAAGGCCCCAGCCGCAAAAACTTTCTCCGGTTCGGTATTAGCGAATCGGCATTAACGTATTTCACAATAAACTCAAATGTCAAGCAACATACTGGATGACCGCGTATAGAAACGCTAAAGGAAGGATGCGTTATGGACAGATCTTAAGAAACCTCTCCTCAACGCCGTTGTCCGTATGCCGCTGTTATATAGCCCCCGGGTTTCTGCACTTCTGAGCCAGATATCTTTCATTCAGTCAACAGCCACTTCCACGCAGGGACAATCTCGATGCGCTTATCGGATACATCCTCATCCAACCAGGTGACGATGGTACCACGTCTCACCCCCAGCTCATCCATGGCTGACAACAGAGCACGGACTTCCCTTTTTCGCGTATCCGGATCGTGGATATCCCAGCAGACTTGGATAAGGCGACGCTCGCTTCTATCTTCCGCAGCCAGCACAAAATCAACCTCGGCCCCGATCTTCGTGACGTAATACTCAGGCGCGAGTCCCTGCCTGCGAAAATGCATGTAGACGAGATTCTCAAGCAGCGCACCCCGATCATCCGTCATACGAAGCGACATGGCTCCTAGAAGCCCGTGATCAATAACATAGGTTTTCTTCGGATTCACTCGTCGGGTTCTTTCCGAGCGGGAGTGTATCGGCACCTGGTAGAAAAGGAATGTGTCCATGAGGTGGTCCATGTAATCATATAGACTATTTTTTGTGCAGGCAATACCTTGACTCTTTAGCGAGTTGTAGAACTTGTTTACGCTGAACCGCGTTGCCGGCGCGCTCATAATATGCCTGATCAGGGCTCTAAGAGCAACGGTGTTGCTAATCGAGTACCGCTCTACCACATCACGGAGGATGACGACATCCAGATAGTTTCGGAGTACCTCGCGCCTTAACTCATCGTCTAGGATTTGCACTTCAGGGAATCCGCCTATCTTGACATACTGACCAATCAGATTTTGCAGCATCGCCCTTGTTTTGGAACCGAACCGTCGGGCTGATTTTAGATCAACCTTTTTGAAGCTCAAGAACTCTTTGAAAGTGAACGGGAATATCTCTGTGGTGAGCGACCTGCCCCGTAAACTGGTAGCTATTTCTGTGCTGAGGAGCTTTGATGATGAACCGGTCACGCAGACCGACAATTGTTCGGTATCCAGCACTCGTCGGACGAACTTATCCCAACCTTCGATACGCTGTACCTCATCAAGGAACAAATAGCATTTCTGACTCTTGAATGAAGGAAATTTGCGGTAGTATGTCTCCAATACAAATTGGAAGTCCTGGGCAGAAAATGGGAGCAGACGCTCATCCTCGAAATTTAGGTAGAGCAGGCGCTCCTTCTCAAGTCCCCTTCCCAGTAACTCCTGCATTTGCTGATAACAGAACCATGTCTTGCCGGACCGCCGCATGCCGATTACGACGTTGGCTTTGCGCGGCACCCGGGCCATTGATTGATGGCGGGGCATGAGTTCGGGCAATGCCCGCTCATGGAAGTCATCGATTAGTATATCCAGGATGTTTTTCATGCCGGCACCTTATCTCTTTTTGAGAGATAAATCAACATATTTCTATCTCATTGGTGGAGAAGCTTTGATTTGGTCAATCCCCCTTGTTCTACTGGAAGAAAAATCGAGACACCTCGCTCTCAGCTTGCTCTCAGATAGGTCGATTTCCCCGTTTTTCTTGCTCTCCACAGGAACGACGACTGCCGTGGCGGAAGATCGATATTCAGGATTCTCTTGATATTTCTCCCTTCGCTCGAAATGACAGAGGTCGAGTTTCCCAACTTTTCCAGATACATGATCTTCCTTATCCCATCATCAGTTATGGATAACCGCAAAGATCGTTCGAACTGGTACGGGAAAAGTCCTGGCCAAGGATGTAGGCCCGGGCAAGGTTGCACCCGTGGTGGACAGGCTGCCAAGTGATGGAGGGGCCGTCAGGCCGGCTTAGATAGAAAGAGGTATTGTTCCACTGCGGTGAAGTGAAAGTCCGTCAACAGTCTGAGTAATTGCGATTCGCTGCCCCAGATGCCAGCGTGTAATACAAATTTTTTCGCAGGGGGCAGGCCGGCAACAGATCGTTTGCGACTGAATTCTCTGGGATGAAAATAGAAAAGAGCCGGGATGTGTCTTCTGTTTAGCCACCGCACGCTTTGCTTCAGGATCGGATAGGGCAGGCATCGAAGGCCCCAGCCGCCTCCTGCCGGATAGTGGCCCAGGGGAGTCTTCAAGATCAATGGCGGCAGTTCCCACAGACATCCGGCAGGCGTGCTCACCTGATGGGGCAGCCGTGGATATGCCTCGTTACCGATAAACTTTAGAGGAGCCATACTTGAGTCATAAACAAATCCTTCCTCTGCCAGAATTTCAAGGGCCCAAATATTGTTGTCATTTATAGACCACTGGGGGGCACGAAAACCAATGGGCCTCTTGCCGATCAAGGTCTCAATGCACTTGATACCCTTTTGCAGAATATGGCGAAACTCATCTGGTGCCAAATGGTAGACCAGTTCATGATCCCAGCCATGATAGGCAATTTCGTGACCCATCTGATGAATCTGACGAATCAGATTCGGATGCCTGTCGGCCACATAACCCAATACAAAAAAGGTGGCCCGAGATCCCGAGCGCTGCAGTAACCTTAAGAGCCTTTCTGTATCGTTAACCACTGTGGAAGTCAAACGGTCCCAGTCTTTTCTGGGCAGCAAATGCTCCACCTCACAGATATGAAACCAGTCTTCCAGATCCACCGTGAGCAGGTTCAGGGGGTCAACACCTTTCATTTTTTCCTGATCTGCATATGTTCCCAAAGGGGTCCCCTTAGACCAAACCGCCGCAGCTTTTCTTGCAGCCTCGTGTTGATGTTCACCTGTGAGCCTGGCAAAATCCAGTGCCGGTTATCTTCCGCGTGGGCGTGGAGCAGATCGAGTATAAAGGGGCGTACCGATTCAGCCAGGTAGAATGTTGGTTTGAGCATGGTCTCATCCGTCAAGATAAGATCTTGACGAGATGCAATCTCTGCCAGTGTTGTGCCTGGAAACAGCCGGATCCCGGCCATGGCAATCACGGCCGTGGGGGATACCTCTGCCATGAGGTCAAAAGTCTCTTGGATGGTTTGCCGATTTTCACCAGGCCCGCCAAAAATCAGTGAATGACAAAAAGGCAACCCTGCTTCATGACAGAGTTCTGAGGCCCGTCGTACCGCCACCTTGGTAAATGATTTGCCTAATCGTTGCAGCATAAAATTTGATCCCGCATCAACGCCAAACTCAACGCTGGTGCAGCCGGCCTCCTTCATGAGACTTAGCAAGGATTTTGTCACAAACTCAGGGTGTAAGTAACAGCTCCAACTGACCTTCAAGTTGCGCCGCAAGAATTCCCCACAAATGGACCTGGCATGATGGGGCGGAAAATTGAAGATGTTGTCAACAACAAAAAAAGTGTCAACACCTTGATGACACAGGTGCCGGGCCTCTTCGGCCACTTGCTCGGGCGGTCTCAGGCGAACGGTACGACCTTCAATCAACGGATATGTACAGTAGACACAAGAGAACATGCAGCCTCTCTTGGTTTGAACGTTGCCCATTCCGCCGAAACGGAGATACTCCGTATTGGCAAATTTCTCCCTGCAGGGCAAGGGCAGCTCTTGAACAGGAACCTGCTCAGGTTGGCGCATCTGGGTTTCTTGAAGTGAATGAGCTGAGAGAATGGGAGGCAGCGGGTCTGGAGAATGGCCTCTTTCCAGGTGGTCAAGGAGTCGAACGAGGGCCACCTCTCCCTCGCCAACAATGCCGTAGTCTCCTTGAAGATACTTCAAAATGGCCTCTGGCATCAGGCTGAAGCCTGAACCTCCCAGGATGATGGGAGCTGACGTGATCTGACGCAGATGTGAAACAACCTTTTGGTAAAACGGTAGATAGGACTCGGTACCTGGATAGGCCACGTTATCCACATTGCGTAACGACAGGCCGATGGCCTGAGGTTGGAACTCAGCGACGGCGTGGTCTAGAGCTTCACCGTAATCCTTTACAAAGCAAAGATCCAGTATGTGATGCTGGTGAGGACTTCTTTTTATGGCACCGCTCAAGAAGGCCAGTCCTAATGGAAAGACTGGATCCGGAAGCATTTCCGTATTCGGTGATATTAGAAGGATGCGCATCGCTGAATATGCATTACGTTGAAAGGTCTCTGGCAAGAATCAAACAGGCATTGCCCCCTCCGAAGGTCGAGCCAATGACCATACCAACGAACAGGGCTTCCTTTCTGGGTGGTGCAAACCTGTGCGGATCCCCCGGAGCACCAGTAAGCTCGGAGCCTCGAATACTCGGTGGAATCATGCCCTCATGCAGAGAAAGCAGGATTGTGGCCGCCGTGAGCAGACCAGCGCTGCCAAATTCACCAACGAAATATCGTGGCGGAATTCGTGGAATCTGCTGCCACGTTGAGCCAAACACCTCTTTCAAGGCTTGGGATTCCGCATTTTCAAGTTCTGCAACACCATTGGCGCCCAGTCCGATGATATCGATATCGCTGGCCTGAAGCTTTGCTTCCTCCAGGGCAGCACGCATCGCCTCGGCCAGGGCCTTGCCATTGGCTTCGTAATGACCCTGGGTTACCACTGCACTGGCAAGGTGCAGCGACAAAAGTGTTCCATAGCTACGGTCTTGCCGCTTGCTTGGCAGATCGGCTCGTTCCAGCACCATGCAGGTAGCTCCTTCGCCAGGGATAAACCCCTTACCAGAGGGAAACTGGCTGGGCTGGAGAGGCCCTTTCTGGCGGAGGGGCTTCAAAGCGCGTACCGCGCCAAGGCTATGGAACAGGATGGATGAGAGTTCATCCGCGCCCCCTACCACCACTGCATCTGCTTGGTCTTGTTCCAGCAGGGACACGGCATAGGCCAGGGCACATTCACCGGACAGGTGATTCTGACAAAAGGTGCTGTTCGGTCCTTGCAGACGATGGTACATGGCCACGTGACTGGCTGGGGCATTGGGAACCGTGTCGGGAAAGAGAAAGGGCTCTGCAGCCTGCGGACCGTTTTCTAACAGGCTCACGAAAAAGTCGTCCGTTTGTTGGGTGCTGCCAAAAGCGGTGCCGAAGATTGTACCAATCCGCTGGGAATTGTTTTCAGATATCTCGATGCCGCTATCCTTAATGGCTTCAATGCTGGCAGCTACAGCCAGTCGGGACTGCCGGCTAAGCCGGCGGTAGAAACGAGGCGGCATGAAAGTCCTTGCGTCGAAGTGATGGATTTCAGCCCCAATGTTACTCATGCATGCAGTCGTATCAAAGCCCTCAATGGGGGCTATAGCGGTAGTCCCGCTGAGCAGTTGCTGCCAGTAGATAGATCTTCCAACACCCAGAGCATTCAAGATGCCCAGGCCGGTTATCTTCAAGGGTATCGTTGCCATGGGTTTATCTTTCCAAAAACCAGTGTCGTGTTGTTGCCTCCAAAGGCGAAAGAATTCGACAGCGCCACCTGCATGTTGGCAGGTCTGCCCTCATTGGGTACATAATCTAGATCGCAACTGGGATCAGGTTCCTGCAGATTCAGTGTAGGAGGCAGGACCCCATGATATAGAGCCAGGATGGTGGCGGCGGCCTCTATCGCTCCAGCAGCGCCCAGACAATGGCCGATAGCAGACTTGGTGGAACTGACAGGGATTGAGTAGGCTCGTTTGCCGAAAAGTCTCTTAATAGCCACGGTCTCTATTCTGTCATTGACCGGCGTACCGGTGCCGTGGGCGTTGATATAGTCCACTGCCTCCACAGGTACCCTGGCATTTATTAAAGCTTGGGACATGCTTCTTTCTGCTCCTTCCCCCTGAGGATCGGGAGAGGTCATGTGATAGGCATCGGCACAGATACCATAGCCAAGAACCGTTGCGTAGCCAGGTATTCCGTGGGCCCTGGCTACTCTTTGAGACTCGAGGACAAAGATGCCGGCACCTTCACCTAATACCAACCCTTCCCGATATTTGTCGAAGGGCCGACACGTTACGCGGTCCGCCGAGCGGAGTGAGTTGAACCCGGCAAAGGTCAGCTCGGAGAGGGACTCGGCGCCTCCGGCAACGACCACGTCGGCTCGGCCTGAATGAATAAGGTTTGCGGCATACCCGATGGCCGTGGCACTGGAGGAGCAAGCAGTGGCAATCGCAGATCGCGGTCCGAGAAAGCCGTGGAGATTAGCCACGGCATCCGTGACGTTGCAGGCAGGAAATGGCATAAGAAGGGATGGACGTGGTCGCACCTGGCCCTCATAGAGCTGCCGGCGGTATCGCTCTCCTTCCCGAACACCGCCAGAACCTGCGCCCAGGACGACACCAATCCGCTCCGGCGGAAGGCCCCGCTCCTGGATTCTTGCTTCTCTCAAAGCTTCATCGGCAGCCCAAAGACCTAGCAGGTCGCAACGGCCCATGCGACGGCATTGCCGAGCGGGGAGCCGGGCGAAAAAGTCTATGTCTCGCACCTGAGCGCCAATACGGCTTCGGTAACCTGAAGCGTCAAAAAGGTCTACAGGACCGATTCCGCACATGCTTTTGCAAAGGGCACTCCAGAACGAATCCTTATCCTGTCCTATAGCGCAGGCAACACCTATCCCCGTTATGATCACATCTTTTTTATTCATCAGTCTTCGATCACTCTTACCACCCAGCCATCAGTGTAAATCAAGATTGTTGGTTATTGAGTTCAATTGCGAGGTGTCAGTGTTCAGGTTTCAGGTTTCAGCTCTTCAAGTTTCTCGATCCTGACACCCTGGCCCAGACCGGGATTTATTAGCTTATAGCCCATAGTAAGCATGTCGCGCCAGGGCGGGCCTGAAACCCGAAACCTGACACCTTTTCCCCAAAGCTAAATACGTAGCCAGACGGACATGGATTTTCTCATTGCCAACAGCCGTGATTCACACCCCCCAACCATTTATTAATTCTATAGCTCCCTTGAATCAGGTGCCCCATCGCCAAAAAAGACTCCTCAGGAAAACCATGCAGATGAGGAAGGTATCTAGAATGGGTCTGTAAAAAGAGGTGTCTTGCTCATTGGCATGATAAATCGTTTTGATTGGCACGCTTGTAATCCGCATACCCCGCAGGCCTGCCTTGATCAAGACTTCGGTCTCAGCATCGTAACGAGACTTCATGAGCGGAATCGACTCAAGAACTTCCCTAAGATAAAGGCGGAAGCCGCTCTGGGTGTCATCCAAAGGCTGCTTGGCAGCCCACGAGATACAGTAGACCCCAATCCTGTTCATATGATACCGAAGCCAGGGCATTTCCTTAGCTTCCGTCGTTCTAGAGCCCACGACAATGTGGGCATTTGTCCTTTCATAAGC
>DAOVEU010000277.1:0-3805 GCA_030668805.1 Desulfobacterales bacterium | reverse complement strand
TCGGCATCCTTCATTCCTCGGTTTACACTTTTCAAGAATGCGGGCGCCAAGAGATAAATTCTTTTGTTCGTACTTTTTGGTGTCAGGTGTACTTTTTGGTGTCGGGTGTCAGGTTTCAGGTGTCAGGTACAAGAAACACTGACACCTGACACCTGAAACCTGAACACTGAAACCTGAAACCCCAAACCTGGAGTGGTGAAAAAAAGTGTAAAGTACTTTGTGGCGAAAATGAAGGATGCCCTATTGTCTAAATCGGAAATTCGAAATCCCATGGCCTCCCCGAGGCAGTCCGCATACTACTCGAAACCCCATATGTTGTATCTGTCAATTCAAGGTATACATTTTATAGTACTTTTTTCTTTACAAACCATTTTCTCTTTGGTAAAAATCGCCATGTTCAGGACCGCCTTAAACTCAGAGTTACCCTAACGAGGTTATTTATTATGAAACTCAAGCAGTTAGACATCACCGGGTTCAAGTCTTTTGTAGATAAGTCAACGGTACAATTTCCAGAAGGGATATCCGCGGTGGTCGGTCCCAACGGTTGTGGCAAGAGCAACATCGTTGATGCCATCCGTTGGGTCATGGGAGAACAGAGCGTCAAAATGCTCCGCGGCAAATCCATGGAAGACGTGATTTTCTCGGGCACCGAGAAAAGGCCTCCTTTGAACATGGCCGAGGTGACTCTAACACTCATCAATGATAATGGCAACACGCCGGAACAATATCGAGAGTTTTCTGAAATTATGGTAGCCCGCCGCCTCTTCCGGTCGGGTGAGAGCGTTTACTTCATCAATAAGCAGCCATGCAGACTTAAGGATATCCAGGACCTGTTGATGGGAAGTGGCGTGGGCTCCAGAACCTATGCAGTCATTGAGCAGGCAAGGATCACCACCCTGATTGACGCCGGGCCAGAGGAGCGACGTTTCTTTGTCGAAGAGGCGGCAGGCACGACCCGGTATAAGAGTCGAAAAAACGAGGCCCTTCGGAAAATCGAGCGAACTCAACAGAATCTGGTGCGCATCAACGATATTATCACCGAAGTGAAGCGCCACATAAACAGCCTTAAGCGACAAGCCAGAAAAGCCGAGCGATACAAGACCTATCAGAAAGAGATTGAACGTTTGGATGTGGGCCTGGCAACCTTTCACTATAAGGCCATCGGCGCAGAGATCCGTGAAACCGAGGCGTTACTCCAATCCTTGCGGGATACGAATCTCCAGCACGGATCCCAACTGGCGAAGCTGGATGCTGCGATTGAAGAAATAAAACAGGAACGAGCAGCCAAGGACCGGGAGACCTCCGAGCATAAAGCCAAAAGATATCAGCTCCAGCGTACTATCGACAAGCTTGAAGGGGATCTTGAACACGGTGCCAAGGATCTTGAGCGTTTGGTCACCGAGGCCGAGCAGCTCAAGGTTGAAACGAAAGAAATTGAGGAAAAAGACCATGACATCAGCCTCGAGTGTAGCAACCTAAATGAGCGCTCACTTGTCCTGCAACGGCATATCGAAGAAATCAAAGAAACCTTGAAACAAGAGGAACGCACCGGCCGGGCACTGAAAGATCGCCTGGCCGAACTAAATCAAACCCTTGAGACCGATAAGGCTGAACTAATGAACCTGGCAACCCGCAAGGCAGCCTATCAAAACACCCTCCAGAATACCTCACAAAACAAAGCAAGTCTTGGAAGGCGCCTTGAGCATATCAAGAAGGAAAAAGGCCAGACCGGGGCCGAGGTTGTCAGGCTTGATAAGGGCCTGACAAAGGCCAGCGAGCACTTTCACGCCTTAAAGGACAACCTGAAGGAGATAAGCGAATCCCTTGAATCCTCGAACGAACAACTACTGGAAAAGCGCCAGGACCTTGGCCAACAGGTACGCAATGTCCAGACCATGGAGGCTGAAAAACAAAAGATTCGATCCCGGCACGCCGCACTGAAAAAGATGGATGACAACTATGAATGGTATAAGGAAGGGGTTCGGGCAATCATGAAAGAATCCAACTCCCAGGACCCTGAGCAAACCGGGATTCACGGGCTGGTGGCCGATGTGATCGAAGCCGAACCCCCCTATGAGGCTGCCGTGGAAGCCGCCCTGGGTGAAACCTTGCAATATGTGATTGTGAGGGACCAGGAGGGTGGCGTGGCAGCTATTGACTATCTTCGCACAGAATCGGCCGGTTGGGGTAGTTTTATCCCCATGAAGGGACTCAGACCAATCATGGATATGAATACGGCTGTTCCTGTCCGGGCAAGCTTGCCTAGCTCTCTAATCCCCCTCATTGACCGCATGAAGGTAAAAGAGGGGTACGAAGACTTGGTCGAATCCCTCATGGGACACGTGGTGGTTGCCGAAGACCTTAAGGCCGCGCTGGCGCTTTGGAACAAGAACGGGTATCCTCAGGCCGTAGTCACAGGAAAAGGGGACCGTGTTTGCTCTCAGGGCATCCTCACAGGCGGGAGTTCTGGCAATGCGGCTTCCGGCATCCTGGCCAAGAAGAGAGAAATCAGGGAACTGGGCAGACAGCTTTTGCAACTGGAGACCTCGACTGCAGCGGCAAAATCCAAACAGGAACGATTGGAAGCTGAAACCATTGCGTTGGAAACAGAGATTCAAAAGGCCCGACAAATCCAGCGCCAGAAAAACCAGGAAGAGATGAACCTCGAAAAAGAGCTTTACCGCCTCCGGGAAGAGTTCAAGCATGCCCAGCATCGGCTGAAAATATTAGATCTTGAGGCACAGCAAATCAAAGGGGAGAAAACAGACATAGACCGTGAACTCTCGGGGTTCGAGGAAGTCTTATCCGAGATCTCCCATGGGATTCAGACAACGGAATCCGCCATCGCACAAAAAAGTGCTGAGATCAAAAAAGTCTCGGAAAGCCTGGAATCCTTCAGCCAAAAGGTCATGGGGATGAGGCTGGAATTGACGAAACTGAAGGCAGAATATGACAACGCCCAAAATACCCTGCGACGATTGAGAAACTTTCAAGATGAGGCCCAGGGGAAATTGAGCTACATGACCACGCAGCTCAAGCAAAGAGAACAAGACAAGATAGCCGTTGAGCAGCGGCTGGCAAGGGATCGGGACGAGATTTCCCGTCTGTATGCAGAGCTGAAGACGCTTGAAGAGGTCTTAGTCGAGATGGAAGCCGAGTACCAGACAATTGAAGGGATACTGGAAAAAAATGACAGGGCACTCTCTGATGTTAGAAGCGCCCAACAACAAGCCTTGCAGAAGATACAGCAGCTCGAACTAAAGCAGGCCGAACGGGGGATGCGGCGCGAACATCTTGTAAGTCGCATTCAGGAAAGCTACCACCGGGACATCGAAAGTTCAGATCACAAGGACGACACCGGGGGACCTTCAGTGGAAGAAATAGAAGCATCGCTGGCACGCTACCGTGAACAGATTGCCAGAATGGGTGACGTAAACCTTGCTGCCATCCAGGAATATGAAACCCTGGAGGAACGATACCGATTTCTCACCGGACAGAGGGATGACCTGGTCGGGTCCATAGAGGCCCTGCGTCGAGTCATTCGCAAAATCAACCGGGTGTCTTTGAAACAGTTCATGAAGACCTTCAGGGCTGTCAATGAAAAACTGCAAGATGTCTTTCCCGGGCTATTTGAGGGCGGTACGGCTAGGCTCGTACTCACGGACCCCAAAAAACCTCTGGAATCGGGCGTCTCTTTTTTCGTTCATCCCCCTGGAAAAAAACTGACCCGCATGAGTCTGCTTTCCGGCGGCGAAAAGGCCCTGGCCGCTATTGCCCTTGTCTTTTCACTCTTTTTGATCAAGCC
>DAOVEU010000146.1:0-5697 GCA_030668805.1 Desulfobacterales bacterium | reverse complement strand
TGATGCCTTCCTGGAGCCGGATCCCATAGAAATGAATCTCAAACGCCTCATCGTGCGGTTTAAAGACGGCATGACCCGCTTCGGTCCCCTGTATCAGTCCATCTTCAGCCCCGAGGTCTACCGCAGCCTTGAGGAAAGTATCGCCATGGAGGAGCGTGAATTTACACTCTCCCTTGAGACATGGGTAAAGGGGCTCTATGAGATTGCTGCAACCTATGACCACTGGAGCCACCATCAGTCTGACCTCTTAACAGTCATGGTCCCGCTCTACCTGGGAAGGGTTGCAAGCTTTGTGAATAAGACAAGGGGTATGGACTCCCTTGAGTCGGAGAAAGTAGTAGAACAGCAGGCAGAGGAATTTGAACGGCTGAAGGATTATCTCATCCATGTCTGGGATAGTCGTCAATCCAGAGAGGATGTGGTTGATGACTACAGCTAAGCGGGTTAGTTCCCAGGCAAAACATCTAATGACTCAAGGCGAAACCCAACGCAAAGTAGACGGTGTGGCGTCGTGTGGCATGCCTCGTTAGTCTCGGTCCACAAGGCAAGCTAGGCGATGAGCGCCACGATCAAGTCCATGACATTGGTACCGGTGGGACCGGTCATCAGCAGGTCACCTGTTGTCTTGAACAGGTTATAGGCGTCGTTTTCATTCAGAAACGATCTAGGCTCAAGTCCAAGACCCCGGGCGCGGGCCACAGTCACCCCGTCAACAACAGCACCTGCCGCATCGGTGGGACCGTCCGTTCCGTCAGTTCCGCCAGAAAGGATCGTCACATCCTTCATGCCCTGAATATCAAGGGCGGCGGACAGGGCAAGTTCCTGATTCCGGCCACCCTTCCCCTTACCTCTCACGGTAACAGTGGTCTCTCCGCCCATAAGAAGGCAGACTGGAGGCGCAATGGGCCTCTTAAACGTGTAAAACTCCCTACAGAGTGCTGCTACCACCCTCGCGACCTCTCTCGCCTCACCCTGCAAAAAGCTCGTCAGGATGAGGGGGGTGAAGCCCTCTTCCTCTGCCTTTCGCGCTGCTGCCTCAAGGGCATTTGAATTGTTTGCGATTATAAAATTTCGAACATTGCTAAAACAGAGATCCCGAGGTTTTGCAGTCTCAGTCAGCTCTTCTCTTTCTCCTGCCAAGAGATGTTCCATCACCTTGACAGGGATATCTGCCTCAATGCCGTAACGCTTTACAATGGAGACTGCCTGTTGAAAGGTGCTGGAATCAGGCACTGTGGGCCCGGATGCAATGCTCTCAAGATCATCTCCCACAACGTCGGATATGAAAAAGCTTAACACGGTAGCAGGGGCGGCAAGCTGTGCCATCTGTCCACCCTTAATCCCTGATAAGTGCTTTCTTACAATGTTTATCTCATCTATTGCAGCTCCAGATCTCAGAAGAAGCCCAGTGGTCACCTGTTTTTCCTCGAGACTGATACCTTCCACTGGAAGCGCGAGCAAAGCGGAGCCACCGCCTGAGAAGAGACAGATGACAAGATCGTCTCGAGATGCCTCTTTCAAAATATCTGCAATTGCCTTAGCCCCCTTGAGACCGTTCTCGTCCGGTATGGGATGCCCTGCTTCATGGAGAACAATCTTTCTTGTGGAGGCAAGGTGGCCATATTTTACATTGACAAAACCCGCTGATATCCTGTCTAAAATGATCTCCTCAAGGGCTGCCGCCATGGGGCCGCTCGCCTTACCGGCGCCTACTACAAAGACCCGCTGAAACAGGGAAAGATCATACGTATGAGGACCCACAAAGAGCCTGTCCCCCTTTCTTTTCAGCTCTGTCTTTAAGGCCTCGCCTGCCTCTACAGCCAAAACTCCTGCCCTGAAAATGGCGCGTGCCGTCTGTTTCATGCCCCTTTCACTCCTGTTCTTTTATAACTGTCAGGTCCAATACGGTTGGCTTGACATTCGGCTGGGCAAGCTCATAATTCAAATACAAACTCCTGGCTCTGCCGGGACACCGGTGACCCTTGCCGATGGAGATTTCATCAATGGCGATCCTCTTTAGCTTTCTAAGTTTCGGCCTGGCAAAACGACGATTGAGGTTACGCTTCTGGATATCCTTGCGCCCGATGGGAGTTGACTTGAACCTACACATCACCTTACCCTTCAGCTTTATGTTCTTTGACCCGCAACATGCACAGCGCAAGCTGTCCCTTTCCTGCTCGATACGAAAACTAACACTGCCCCCTTCATACTTATTAGTATTCTTGTACTTATACTCTCTGATTCCGAATCCATGATAAAGTAAACTTGTGAACATTATCTATTCTCCTTCCTGAAAAAATATCTTGAAGAAGATTATCATGTCCACATCTTGAAAAGCCTGGTACGCAAAAACCGGAAGAACCATAAATATTTAGGCGGACGGGTTGAGGCTGAATAAAGGAAAAGGTATCCCAGGTCAATACCGATAATTTGAGAAGAACCACAATTAAGTTATATTATCCCCCTAAAACTACATATTTGTAATTTTCGGTTTTTTGAACTGGTTGACTGAAGTACTACTACCGCCTGAATTTTAAAAGAAAAACCCTATTCAGCAGTTACGGAACGATCTTTGCTATTTGTCCTTTTTCAAAGAGAAGGGACATATGACTCAGATCGAGCAGCGTGAAGGCCATACTCCGTCATTTCGAGCAAACGGATTGGGAATGGTGGCCCTTGAATTGCGGGCCATCTACGAGATTTCCCAAATCGTGGGCTCAGCCCTGTATCTCGACAAAGCCTTGTCCCAGATCCTGCATGTGCTAAACGCCACACTGCACATGGAGCGCGCCACCTTGGTCTTACTGAATGAGACAGACAGAAGTTTGAGCATCAGGGCATCCTATGGCCTGACAAATATAGAAGAGAAATGGGGAGTTTTTGGTCTGAATGAGACTGTTTGCAAGAAAATCCTTCAAACATTTTCTCCGTTTGTGGTGCAGGACATTCATAGCGAACCAGTGTTCTTGAATATGATCCAGTCCCCGAATTTCCTGAGCAAGGACGAGTTCTCCTTTATCGGCGTGCCCATCATCCTGCACCGGGAGCCTGTAGGAGTGCTCGCAGTGGACCGTCTCTTTGACCGGGAAATATCCTTTGAGGAAGACATTCGTTTTCTCACCGTGGTAGCCATACTGATCGCCCAGTTCCTCAAACTTCACCAGACCATCTGCCGCAATAAAGAGAGCTTGATGGAAGAAAACCGGTCCCTTCGGGCAGAAGTCCGGAGACTTTACAGCAGACGCAACATCATTGGGACCAGCAAAGCCATATACGAGGTCCTGGAAAAATGCCCACGCTCTCTGAGAGACCTTGAACGTGAGGAAGTTGAAGCCGCTCTTCGTCGCCACGGGTGGGTTCAGGTCAGAGCTGCACGAGACCTGGGCCTGACTCAACGGCAGATAGGTTACCGTATCAAGAAATATGGTTTGCGCCCGCCTGGATCAGATTAATCGTAACCAATCACAGGGACAGGGGGCTTTGATGTTCGGTCCAACGGTTAATCCATAGAAACTTACGAATTTGTAAAAAACAGATCTAATCTTACAAAAATGTAGCAATAACGAAGCGATCTCTCCCTCTATTCGCCTCATTCTTGTTTCTAACAAACTGTTTTGACATAACAAAAATGCCGAAAGCACTTTATGGCATCAATATTGATTATAGACGGGAAAGGTTCGCATTTAGCGTGATTGCTAACGAGGTCCTGCAACTGCAAGAGCATAATCAAAAAGGGAGGAGTGCTATGATTAAACACGAAAGAAAGGGATTAATGAGTAAAAGAAGTGTCTGGGCCGGGGCAGCGACCCTCATCGTGGTGCTGTTGGCCAGCGCGGCCATGGCCGGGGACCCAACAGGAGTGGAGAGCCTGAAGGCCGATCCTGGCAAGGCAGTGGACTACACGTGGGTACTCATCTGCGGATTTCTCGTCATGTTCATGCAGCCGGGTTTCGCCCTTTTGGAATGTGGCTTTTGCCGCAGCAAGAATACCACGAACCTGTTGACCAAGAACCTCATGGACTTTGCCGTGGGTTCACTTGCTTACTGGGCTATAGGTTTCGGGCTCATGATGGGGGCAGACAAGGCAGGGCTCTTTGGGACTTCAGGGTTCTTTTTGATGGGAGATGGTTATGACGTGGATAACTATCTGCTCTTCTTCTGGCAGATGGTCTTTGCCGCCACTTCAGTAACGATCGTTTCAGGTGCCGTGGCTGAGAGGCTGAAATTCCAGGCCTACATGTGCTATGCCGCTGCACTGTGCCTGTTCATCTATCCAATCTACGGCCACTGGGTCTGGGGTGGAGGATGGCTTAGCTCACTTCCCTTTGGCATTGGCTTTGCCGACTTTGCAGGTTCGGGAGTGGTTCACGCCGTAGGTGGGATAGTAGGTCTTGCCGGTGCAATTGTGCTGGGCCCTCGATTTGGCAAATATGACAAGGAAGGTAAGCCGCGCGCGATTCCGGGCCACAGCATAGCCTTGGCCGCGCTTGGTATCTTTATTCTCTGGTTCGGGTGGTTCGGCTTCAACCCCGGTAGTACCTTAAGCGCCCATCACTTGAGGATCTCCGTCATCGCGGTGAACACTACCCTGGCTGCATCTGCTGCATCTCTTGCCGCCATGATGGTCATCCTGGCCAGGACCGGGAAGTATGATCTCGGCATGGCCCTTAACGGCGCCCTGGCTGGTCTGGTGGCCATCACGGCGCCCTGTGCGTGGGTAAGCGCACCCAGTGCAGTGATCATCGGGGCCATTGCCGGGGTGGTGGTAGTGATCAGTGTACTGTTCCTGGAAAACCACGGAGTGGATGATCCCGTAGGTGCAGTCAGCGCGCATGGGACCTGTGGTATCTGGGGACTCATTGCCGTCGGGCTTTTTGCAGACGGGACCTATGGAAACTATGCCACTGAGCCTCCGTTTGTAAAGGGTCTCTTCTTCGGCGGTGGAGTTGACCAGCTAATAGCCCAGTTGATCGGCGCAGGTACAGTTATTGTCTGGGCCTTTATCGGAGGCTACGTGGTCTTTAAGGTCTTGGATGCCGTGATGGGTATACGCGTAAATCCCAAAGAGGAGCTTCAGGGTCTTGACATCACCGAACACGGAACCCCGGCCTATCCGGAATTCTACACCACTCGTTCCTGAATTATAAGTGGGTTCCGGACAGTGTAAGAAATTTAGATTGCTTCGTCACTATCGCTCCTCGCAATGACCTTCTGCATCTGTCATTGCGAGCGAAGCGAAGCAATCTCAAAAAGGAAATTCCTATAGTATGAACTTACTCAAATATGAGCTCCGCAACTTCGGGCGGGTCATCTATTCCCTTCCCTGTGACCCGCCCGTCCCTAAGAGAAGGAGATAATAAAGATGAAAGAGGTTCGAGCAATCATTCGAGTGGAAAAACTGGAGACCGTCAAAGAGGCATTGGCAGGCATAGGGCTTCCGGGCCTCATGGTTACTCATATCGAGGGCCACGGCAGGCAGAAGGGTCTCACTGAGCAATTCCGTGGCAGGGAGTTCAAGGTTGACCTCCTGCCCAAGGTGCGACTGGAGACTGTGTGCCTGGACAAGGATGTGGAACAGATTGTTAAGACAATCGCAGATGCGGCACAGACCGGCGAGATCGGTGATGGCAAGATCTTTGTCTACAACGTGGAAGATGCGGTACGCATCCGCAGCATGGAGAGGGGGGAGGCAGCTAT
>DAOVEU010000151.1:0-5592 GCA_030668805.1 Desulfobacterales bacterium | reverse complement strand
ATTCCGAGACGTTTAGTTAACTATAAACAAGCCCTGATAGAAAAGTCAAGAGGATTTTGGTCCCCTCTCTTTATGACCTTGCTGCACGAACCTTTCGGCTTTGGCCAACTCCTCCCTGGTATTCACACCGATCACCTGAATTGTATCATTGATCTCCAAAAGGACAGCGGGCTTGCCGTCTTGGTACGCCCGTTCCACCACATCGGTCAAGTAGAACTCACCCTGAGCGTTATCGTTCTTCAGACCCGCCAATGCCTTTTTCAAAAAAGCTATGTTGATACAATAGGTTCCGGTGTTGACTGTCCGGATTCTCTTCTCTGATTCGCTGGCATCTGATTCTTCTATAATACGCGTTGCGTTCCCGTGTGCGTCTGAAACGATCCTCCCATATCCAAAAGGCTCTGTAAACGTCGTTGCTATCAGAGTCAAATCGCTCTCCTGGGCTCTGTGCTGATCAATCAAGCCACGCACCGTGGTTGGCCTCATAAGTGGGGTATCTCCGCACAGGACAACAACATCCTGAGTGCCAGATGAAATCTCTGGTATGGCACACACTACCGCGTGTCCCGTACCAAGCTGGTCTTCCTGAACCGCAAATCGAAGCCTCGGGTAAGCTGCGAGTGCTTTCTGCACAGCCTCGGCCTCATGGCCAATAACTACGACAACGTCGTCCACGACAGTTAGGGCAGTCTCGACCACATATCGGATCAAGGGCACCCCGGCTATGTCATGGAGGACCTTGGCCCGATTCGACTTCATGCGCGTGCCCTTACCAGCGGCCAAAATGATAGCAGCTACGTCATGCATAGGCTAATTTTGTATCTCGGAAGTTCTACAACTTATTGAAATTCCAGGGACTTTGGTCGAGTAGTTAAACAGTCGAGTTGTCGAGTCGTAAGGCCCTTAAACCCCTGGCCCAGACCGAGTTTTTCTTTCGCGAGCATTGTCCAGCTTCTGTCGCGCCAGGGCGGGCACTCGACTAATCAACCACTTGACCACTCGACCAATTGCGGAACGAAGCAGAGCTATGCTCATTTTTACCAAAAAACAAGGGGCAAGTCAATTGACTTGCCCCTCCTTATGACCGTCGTATTAAATAAGGAACCTAACTAGTGCGCTCTCCTCATCTCTGCGATCCTAACCCTGGCGATCGCCCGCTGCAAGGCGGCATGAGCCCGCCTAGAATCAATGTCTTCTCTCGTCCTGGCTTCGGCCAGGCGCTGTTCAGCTCGCTTCACCGCGGCCCCGGCCCGCTCAATGTCTATATCTCTGCGCCGGTCGGCAGACTCGGCCAATACTGTAACCTTATTAGGCAAAACTTCTGCAAAACCACCGTTTACAAACACGATGCGTTCAGTGCCGGCCTTGTCCTTGTACCTGAGCATCCCTATCTTCAGAGTCGTCAGGAACGAGGTGTGGCCGATCAAGACGCCAAATTCCCCGTATTCCCCTGGTGCAGCCACTATCTGAGCCTCTTCGCTGACCACTGATTTGTCAGGGGTCACAACTTCTAACATGATATTGCCTGCCATAATGCCACCTTTACTATCTCGGATTGCGGCCCGCCCTGCCCGCCCTGGCGCGACGTGCTTGAATTAATCTACTTAGCCCTATAATACCGGTCTGGGCCAGGGGCGCTACGTACTCGAATCAGCCTGCTAAGCGTATAGGCCAGGTCTGGGCCAGGGATTGCGGATTTTTGTTCCACATGATTTCTGTATTACTTATCTGAAAATCTCCAACTCTTATATCTTATTCAATCGCCGCGAGTTTCTCGGCTTTGGCCTCGACTTCTTCAATGTCGCCTACCATGTAGAATGCCTGTTCAGGAAGCTCATCGTATTTCCCCTCACAGATGCCTTTGAAGTCTCTGACTGTATCTTCGACCTTGCAATATTTACCTGCCGTTCCGGTAAAGGTCTCGGCCACATGGAAGGGTTGTGAAAGGAATCGTTGAATCCTGCGAGCCCTGCCGACCGTCAGTTTGTCTTCTTCCGAAAGCTCGTCCATTCCGAGGATTGCGATAATATCCTGCAAGTCTTTGTATTTCTGCAAGATCACCTGAACCGTGCGAGCTGTTTGGTAATGCTCCTCACCAAGTACCTGGGGATCCAGAATACGCGATACTGAATCGAGCGGATCCACAGCGGGATAGATCCCGAGTTCCACGATCTGTCTGGAAAGAACCACGGTGCCGTCAAGGTGCGCAAACGTGGTAGCCGGAGCAGGGTCTGTTAAGTCGTCAGCAGGCACATACACGCACTGCACCGCTGTGATAGAACCCTTTGTGGTGGAAGTAATCCGCTCCTGAAGTTCTCCAAGGTCAACCGCAAGCGTGGGCTGGTATCCCACGGCAGACGGCATGCGTCCCAAAAGGGCAGAGACCTCTGAGCCCGCCTGGGTAAAACGAAAGATGTTGTCAATGAACATGAGCACGTCCTTGCCTTCTTCATCCCTGAAGTACTCTGCGGCAGTGAGTGCCGACAGGGCCACACGCGCACGCGCTCCCGGCGGCTCGGTCATCTGTCCGTAAATCAAGGCTGCTCTGGGAAGCACGCCGGAATCTTTCATTTCATGATAAAGGTCATTCCCTTCCCGGGTCCGTTCTCCCACGCCTGCAAACACAGAAATACCGCCGTGCTGCATAGCAATGTTGTGGATCATCTCCATCATAACGACCGTTTTTCCCACACCGGCGCCGCCAAACATACCCATCTTGCCGCCACGGGGAAATGGAACCAGCAAATCCATGACCTTCACGCCACTCTCCAACACGTTGACCGAGGTATCCTGCTCAGTAAAGAGTGGTGCGGCCCGATGTATCGGAAAAAACTTGTCGGACTTGACCGGGCCAAGGCCATCCACAGGCTTTCCTACCACATTCAGCACCCGACCAAGACCTGCCTCACCCACGGGCATCATAATCCCTTTACCCGTATTCTTGGTGGGCATCCCCCTGACCAGCCCGTCCGTCATATCCATGGCAATGGTGCGTACGACCCGGTCGCCCAGGTGTTGCGCCACCTCCAATGTGAGGTTGTCCTCTTCGTCACTGATTCCCGGATTACTGACCAACAGAGCCGTGTAGATCAGGGGAAGCTGCCCCTCCGGAAACTCCACATCAACCACATTGCCGATGACCTGGGTGATTGTTCCCATATTTACTATTTCTGCCATGCTCTCAACCTCCCACATATATGCTTTTGAACTTCCATAACATCAGTTAACCCTTCAGGGCCTCGGCGCCACCCACAATATCCATAAGCTCTGCGGTAATGGCTGCCTGTCGGGCCTTGTTGTACACCAGGCTGAGCGTGGTGATTATCTCTCCACAATTGGTCGTTGCGTTATCCATGGCTGCCATGCGCGCTGCATGCTCGGAAGTAGAGGTTTCCAGCAAGCCTCTGAATATCTGGACATAGACCTGCTTGGGAAGCATTTCCGCCATGAGTTCCTCTACCGAAGGTTCGCAGATATGCTCTGCAATGTAGCCCACCTGCTCAGCCTCCTGGGCTTGTTCAACCTTCTCGACCCCAGCAATGGGTACGACCTGACTCAGGGTCGGCACCTGTCTTGCCACGGACACAAATTCGCTGAAGATCACATGGGCCTCATCGGTTTCGCCATTCAGAAACCCGTCTATCAGTTCTTGCCCGGCGTTGACCGCAACATTGAAGCCAAATTTTCCGCCTACAATCCCTATGTGTTCGCTACGGATGTTTTGTTTTCTCCGACGAAAGTAATCGCGTCCCTTCCGGCCCATGCAAATGAGCCGTACGTCAATACCCTGCTCAGCCTTTTCCTTAAAAAATTTTTCTGCCTTGATAATCAGGTTCGTATTGAAACTCCCGCACAACCCACGGTCAGAGGTCATGACGAGCAGATCAATGGTCTTCACTTCTGCCCGCGGCACAAGGAGTGGGGGGGCATGCTCCTCGTCTGCCTCTATACGGTCAGACAAGCTCCCCAGAACCTCGGCGAATTTGTTGGCATAAGGCCTGAAGGCCTCCATCTTTTCCTGGGCGCCCCTCAGTTTCGAGGCTGCCACCATGTTCATTGCCTTTGTGATCTTTTGCGTCTTCTGGACCGCTACGATCTTTGTCTTTATGTCCTTGAGTGTTGCCATACCTTAACCCCTATACGCAAGCGTCGCCAATCACCGGCTACTTGATCGTGTCTTTGAATTCCTCATCGTATTCAGAGAGCGCCTTTGCTATGGTCTTATCCAGATCGTCGCTAATCACCTTCTTTTCCGCAATCTCGCTGAATATCTGAGGATATTTGCTTTCTATGAATGGATACAGCCCAGCTTCGTATTTGCCCAGGACATCCAGGGGATATTTGTCCAGATAACCCTTTGTCCCCGCATAGAGAATCGCCACCTGCTTTTCCAATGTCAGCGGAAAATACTGGGGCTGCTTCAGGATTTCTACCAGACGCGTCCCGCGGGTTAACTGCTGCTGAGTGGCCTTATCCAGGTCACTTCCGAATGCGGCAAAGGCCTCAAGTTCCCGGAACTGAGCCAGGTCAAGACGCAGAGAACCAGCCACCTGCTTCATGGCCTTCACCTGGGCCGCACCACCCACACGAGATACGGAAAGACCAACATTAATAGCCGGACGCACTCCGGAGAAGAAAAGCGCTGGCTCCAGGTAGATCTGCCCGTCCGTAATAGAGATCACGTTTGTGGGGATGTACGCGGAAACGTCACCTGCCTGGGTCTCGATAATGGGCAAGGCAGTCAAGGAGCCTGCGCCCAATTCATCATTCAACTTGGCAGCCCGTTCCAGGAGGCGGGAATGATTAAAAAAGATGTCCCCGGGATATGCCTCACGTCCAGGAGGACGTCTCAAGAGGAGAGAAATCTGACGATAGGCGGCCGCCTGCTTGGAGAGATCATCATAAACGATCAGGGCGTGCCGTCCGTTATCCCGGTAAAACTCACCCATGGCGCATCCTGCAAAAGGACCAATATACTGAAGGGTGGCGGGATCACTGGCACACGCGGCTATCACCACGGTATATTCCATGGCACCGTATCTTTCCAGCACATCGACCACCTGGGCAACGGTGGACTTCTTTTGACCGCATGCCACGTAAATGCAGGCCACGTCCTGGCCTTTCTGATTGATGATCGCATCCACTCCGATCGCTGTCTTTCCGATCTGGCGGTCACCAATGATGAGTTCACGTTGTCCACGGCCCACGGGTGTCATGGCATCGATCGCCTTGAGGCCCGTATACAGGGGCTCGTTGACCGATTGTCGGGCAATAACCCCTGGAGCAATCATCTCGACCCGGCGAAACTCCTTGGTGTCAATCGGCCCCTTACCATCCAGAGGCTCACCCAGGGACGAAATAACCCTGCCCAAGACCGCGTCGCCCACTGGCACCTCGGCGATCTTGCCCGTGCGCTTGACCGGATCCCCTTCCTGGAGTTCGATATCCTCACCCATGATCGCCACGCCCACATTGTCCTCTTCCAAATTGAGGACGAGGCCCATAATCCCATGGGGAAACTCGAGCAGCTCCATGGACATGGCCTTCTCCACGCCATACACCCTGGCAATACCGTCCCCAACCGACAAGATG
>DAOVEU010000402.1:0-2650 GCA_030668805.1 Desulfobacterales bacterium | reverse complement strand
GGCGCTTCGGCTTATCATAAGCTACCAAGCCACTAATCCAGGCCCGCCCTGGTGCTCATGCTTACTATAGGCTACAAGCTGGTAGATCCCGGTCTGGGCCAGGGTCTGGGCCAGGGTTAACCACTTGACTATTTTCCCACTCGACAACTTGACTACTCGACTAAAGTCGCTGGAATTTCAATAGGTTGAAGAAATTCCGAGACGTCTGGCTAGTCCATAAAAACCGGTTCCCTGAAAATAATGGCAATAGCCTCGACAGCGCTTTGGGCGATGGCCGGATAGACTTTTGTCAAGGAGGCAATCTGTCTCAAATTGTCGGCAGTCCTCAAAACAAGCATGGCAAGGTCTCCTTCTGCCATCCCCGCAATCTCCAGAACCTTTTCCCAAGTTTGCCCATTGGCCCACGCATAAATCGTAGCAGCGGGCCACAGGGCGATCGGCCTTACTTCAAACCCCCGCACAGCCTTTCGCTCCATAAGAGGGCCGACGGCCTTTCTCATCCTGCCATAAGCCGTCAAAAGCCGTTTTGGTATCCTTGATTCGTCGAGCTTTACCTCCGTGTCCCGGTCATGTACAAAGGGTGCCACCAGGGCTGCCAGCAAGGCCGGGTCGGAACCCGGCAATATGCCCATGCGCAGCCCTTCGGCAATCATCAGGGGCTGGTCGAGCCTGAGCTGAGACGCCCAGATGCCATCATGGGTCAGTTTGTCATCTTCGGTTACAAAATCTTCCTCTTTCAGGAATTCAAGGTGTTTCACAAAACCATTCCAGAGCCGCATGCGCACGGCGTGGGCAGCATCCCACATATAGGCGAAATCATCCAGCACCGGCCTGAAGGCCCCTTTGGTCTTGCCGTGGCACATCCTGAAGGAGCTGCACTGGTTGCAGATCAGGCTATCAAGTTCCTGTTCAAGTAAGAGGATGCGACCCTTTAAAGGCCTGAGGGCTGAAGCCTTATCTTCTCTTAGGGGCAGAGGGTCCAGAATGGGTGGCGGTTCGGTCTGTGATGTTTCAGTTAGTAATGCGACCAGCCCGGGTAAATCTTCTAGTGGAGGCAATTTCAGCACCCTGTCGAGGATCCATGAGACCTTTTCTGGGCCAAACCATCTCATCTTCACGTGCTTGCCTCGTGTGGGAAGGCTCGGTTTCACCCGGCAAGCAAGCACACCCTCCTCATCCCGTCTCATTTGCGGTTTAATCGCACAGTACATCCGGCCACGCCGATCCAGGAAGAGCCGTCCCGGTACCAGGTTTGCCATCTTAGAAACCCTTGCCTCCAGTCCTTTGAGCCTGCGTCTAAGATCCGAGATTTCACGGATCAGGGTGCCCCGCTTCCTGGTTAATTCGAGCACGAATTCAGGTCCGGCACACAAAGCTTCCGGAAGGAGCGCCATCAGGGCTCGACCGGCCTTTTTGAGCCTGCGATCAAGCCCTTGCTGCTGGTTGGCCAGGTTCAAGTATGTGGCAAACGATCTTTGAAAGATCGCTTTTATCTCCTCAGGGGCATGAGACAAAAGGAGGTTCAAAACCATGGAGAAATCGACCTTGATCTGGCTGATCACATCTTCGGGCGGTGAGGTGCAAAGGTCTGCAATGAGCCGCAGGTCCATGAATTTTCCGGGAATAGCCACAGCAAAACCAATATAGTCTTTGCCCCGCCTGCCGGCCCTGCCCGTCATTTGATGAAACTCGGTTGCGTTCAGCGGCACAAATTCATGGCCATTGTACCGGTCCGAGTTCAGGAACACGATGCTTCTGGCTGGAAAATTGACGCCCGCAGCGACCGTGGAAGTAGCAAACACGGCATCAAGTAAACCCTCGGTCATCAGGTGTTCTATGAGAAGTTTCCATGCAGGAAGCTGCCCACTGTGATGAGCTGCGACACCGGCATTTCTCAGATGCCACATCTGTCGGTAGCCTGCCAAACGTGGATGTCCTTCGATCAGCTCATTAATTCTTTCGTTCAACTCGGCTCGCTCTACTTTATCTTGGTCTGGGCCATCTACGCAACGCTCAAGGGCACCGTCACAGTCTGCCCGGGACTTCAGAAAGAATATGGCGGGAAGCAAATCGTATTTTCTCAAAACCCTGTTGATCTCCCCAAAAGGGGGAAGTCGCCGCGGAGGGGCAAGGACCGGAGGGTTCTGAGTGTTCAGATATGCCTTGACCTTCTTGTCCACCCCCTTGGGACCTATAAAAGGGAGAAGTCTGCCGGAAGGGTGAAAAAACATGGGGAACAGGGGTACCGGCCGTCCCGTCTCTTCCACAACAACACATTCCTTAGACCGTATCGATTCTAACCAATCAGCAATCTGTCCGGAATTTCTTATGGTAGCCGAAAGGAGCAGGAGATGGACCCGAACGGGGAGATAGATCATGATTTCCTCCCACACCACGCCCCGATCTTCGTCGCCCAGGAAATGAGCCTCATCCAGGATGACAAGATCTGCCGGGAGATCCACACCTTCGTGCATGGCATCGTAGAGCTGATTGCGCAGAATTTCGGTAGTCCCTACGATAATGGGGGCGTCGGCATTCTCCTTCCGGTCGCCTGTCAATATGCCCACCTGTTCGGGGCCGAAGCGGTCTGCGAATTCAAGGTACTTTGAATTGGTCAGGGCTTTAAGGGGGGAGGCATACCATGCCTTTC
>DAOVEU010000351.1:0-3128 GCA_030668805.1 Desulfobacterales bacterium | reverse complement strand
GCCGATTGTGACCCCGTTGCCAATGGTGACATGTTCTGCCACTCCTGCCTGGCCAGCGAGTATCGCATGATTTCCAATGGTTACACTGCCTGATATGCCTACCTGTGCAACAAGCACTGTATCCTCGCCCACCACTACATTGTGAGCGATGTGAACCAGATTATCTATCTTGACGCCCCGCTTGATCCACGTCCTCCCAAAGGTTGCCCTGTCGATTGCATTGCAAGCGCCGATCTCCACATCATCATCGATGCGCACGGTACCAACCTGTGGAATCTTATAATACCGATCACCATCAGATGCGAAGCCAAAACCATCGCTCCCGATCACAGAACCTGCATGGATCACTACTCTGCTGCCGATTTGGCATCGTTCCAGAATCGATACATTGGGATACACTACGACATCATCTCCTATCGCCACGCCATTGGCAACCACAACCCCGGGATATAAAGTGACGCGGTCACCCAGAGTCACATAGTCTCCAATAAACACACACGGATACACGGAAACATCAATGCCATACTTGAAATCCTTGCCCACATGGGCGTCCTGACTGATCCCAATTACCGGGCGGCAAACCGGATGAAACAAGGTAGATACCTTGGCCAGGGCCAAAGAGGGATTTTCAACACGCACAAGGATCTTTTTGGATTCGCAGACCCCGTGCGAGACGATCACAGCAGCAGCCCGAGTCTCATCAACGCGTTTCTTGTAGCTGGCAGATGCAGCAAAGGTGATATCATCCGGACCGGCATTTTCAAAGGGAGCAACACCTCTGATGATGAAGTCACCATCACCTACAACCTCACCCCGGACCAGTTCGGCAATCTTCCGGACAGGAAACTCCATTTTTTGTTATCCGTTATTCATAGATGAAAGTGCCTAAAGTGAACTAAAGTGAACTAAAGTGAACTAAAGTGAACTAAAGTGAACTAAAGTTAAAGGAATAAACCAATCTTTAAAAAAAGTTTCTTCAAGTCCCGCCCGACTCCGCCTGGACCTATCCGACCACGCCACTCTTTGGCATACGGGCGAAGTCCTGGCGGGCGGGCCTCAACTTTAGCTCACTTTAGGCACTTTAGACACTTTAGACACTTTAGACACTTTAGCTCACTTCTTACACAATTCACGAACTTATTGTTTTTTCTTTGACCCCGCCGATTCGCCTTCTTTCTTGCCACGCTTTGCATCCATGGCATTGTATTCTTCTATGACCTTGTCGGTGATGTCAATGGCGTTAGGGACGTAAACTACGCCCCCTGCGCGGCGATCAATAATCAATGAGTAGCCCGCCCGCTTCCCTATTCCTTCAACTATCTCAAAGACATCATTCGTGATTTGCTTGGATAGATTGATGTTGAGATCTCTTAGAACATCCTGATATCGCCTCTGGAGAGACTTCAGGTCATTAATCTTGACACGCAGGTCCTGTTCCTTTGCCTCGCGTGCCTCATTACTCATGACCAGGGCCTTTTGATCGAGGGTCTTCCTTAGCTCTTCAATCTCAGCCCCTTTCTTCTTGAGAATCTGTTCCATCTTCTTTCCCTGGCTCTTGATCTCAACGGATGACCGCTTACCAGGATTGGATTTGTCGATTATTTTCTGGAGATCGATGACTCCTATTTTTTGCACCTCGGCCCCATAAACGATTCCGCTGAGGCCAAAAAAGCAAAGGGTTAGGGTTAAGAATAGGTTACGCATATTCATGAAGAACCTCCTTTTTTGGTCACTAAAACGCCGTCCCCATGGTAAACTCAAAGCGGCTTTCACCTTTCTTACCTTCTTTATCATCCAAAATGTAGCCATACTCCAAACGGATGGGACCCATGGGCGAATACCATCGAAAACCATAGCCTGCACTTCTTCGCAGCTCTCCGAAGTCTATATCTTCTCCATTGTCATAGGCGTTGCCCGCATCGTAGAAAAGGACCCCCATGAGACCTGCATCTTTTACGAGCGAAAAGATAAACTCCACGTTGAACTGCACCATCTTGTTGCCACCTATCTCATCGCCTGTCTCACGATCCCTGGGGCTGATATCCCGCCAGTCATAACCCCGCACCGAGCTCATGCCGCCCAGGTAAAAACGCTCCCAATCAGGCATCTTGTAATCATCTGGATCGTCTTGCAGGCCATCGCCTATGTAGCCTATGCGGCCATGCAGGAAACCGACTGTATCCCAGAAAAGGGGAATATACCATCCGGAATCCGCAACATACTTGGTAAACCCAATATCTCCACCCATAGGTGTTCCTGCGTGTTTGACCATAATGCTGTTGTTCGAGCCTTCAGTGGGATTGAAAATGCGGTCCCTTGAATCGCGGCGCAGGATGGCGGTTATCGTATGGCCAACGTTTTCCCCCTCCATATTCTTGATCATCGAGGCGACTTCATCAGGATCATCGATCTCGATGTCCGCCCGGTCATAGTTGTAGGACAGGGACGCCCGGGTGTAATCAAAAATCTCATAGCCAAACCGAAGGGTGCCCCCGAGGCTGTCCTTGTCATAGGTATTATAGTCCCGAGTAGTGTCGTAAAAATCAAAACCTGCTGACAGGGGAATATCAAAGAGCCAGGGTTCAGTAAAGCTCAGTATATAACTGGTGCTTTCTCCGCCCAGTTGGCCCCTCAGATTCAGGATCTGGCCACGCCCAAACAGGTTTCTCTGTGAAATCGAAACCATAACAAACAGGTTTTCCATGGAGCTGTATCCACCACCAAAGCTAAAAGCGCCTGTCGGTTTTTCAGTCACATCAATCTTGAGAACCATCTTCTCGTCAGCACTTCCCTTGGTCGTATTTACCTTGATATCTTCAAAAAACTCGAGACGGTAAAGATTTCGTACTCCACGCTTTAAGCGCCTGCCGCTGAACAATTCCTGCTCATACACGTTCAGCTCTCTGCGAATGACCTTGTCACGGGTCTGCGTATTGCCCGTTATGATGATCTTTTCAAAATAGACCAGTGGTCCCTTGTTGATCAAATATGTGACGTTGGCTGTAAGTTTCTTCGGGTCCCGGTCAATACGCGGTAAAATATCTGCATAGGCATAACCTGCATCTGAGTATATGTCTTGAAGCGTCAAAACGTCTTCTCGTACAATTTCGCGGTTGTAAACATTTTCC
>DAOVEU010000328.1:0-3288 GCA_030668805.1 Desulfobacterales bacterium | reverse complement strand
GGGTTTGGGGATCCTGGGACGGTCAGTTGGGGCATGATGCTCCAATGGGTGTGGAAGACCGGACACATGTTCAGGGCCCCCTACTGGCTCCTACCCCCGGGCATTTGCATCTCATTGATCACCCTTTCCTTTTATATGTTGGGCCGGGCTATGGATGAGGTGCTTGATCCGAGGCTGAGAAAGGAGGGGGAGACCGAGTGAAATGGCTCTGTTGGTTGTAGAAAATTTGAGCGTTGGTTATCAGACCCAGAAGGGCTATCTCCATGCTGTGGAAGGGGTTTCTTTTTCTTTGGAGGCAGGAAAATCCCTCGGTTTCGTGGGAGAGTCAGGCTGTGGAAAGACCACGCTGGGTATGGCCCTGATGAGATTGCTGCCTTCCAATGGGTTGATTCGGGAGGGTCGTATTCTCTTTGATGGGGAAGACCTTCTTCAAAAGACTGATGAAGAGATGCGGCAGGTCAGGTGGCAAGAGATAGCTATGATCTTTCAAGCCGCCATGAATGCCCTGAATCCAGTCCACCGGATTATTGACCAAATTGCAGAGGCTATCTTGACCCACACTCCTTCACTTGACAAAGAAGAGGCATATGAGCAAGTCAGAGGTCTTTTCCAACTTGTGGGGCTTCCAGAAGATCGCATGAGAGATTATCCGCACCAGTACAGCGGTGGCATGAAACAGAGGGCCATTATTGCAATGGCGCTGGCCTGCCAGCCTAAGTTGATTATTGCTGATGAGCCCACTACTGCCCTGGATGTTATTGTACAGGATCAGATTCTTCAAGAGACAAAGAGCTTACAAAGGGAACTTGGGATCAGCATCATTTATATCTCACATGATATCTCAATCGTGGCAGACGTATGTCATGATATCGGCGTTATGTATGCGGGACAGTTGGTGGAATACGGAGCCAGGGACGAGGTTTTTGACTCCCCAACGCATCCTTATACAAAGGCCCTCCTCTCTTCCTATCCTACGTTGACTGGAGAAAAGAGTAGGCTGGTGCCTATTCCGGGTGAAACGCCCAATCTCATTCACCCACCTCCCGGATGTCTGTTTTGTGACCGCTGCCCCCAAGCCAGCGTATCATGCAGAACCGAGACTCCGGTGTGGATTGAGATATCACCACGGCATAAGACTCTCTGTGCGTAGTGGTGGAAATAGATGGTAAGGACTATGACTGATAACGGCAAAAAAACCATCCTTAAGCTGGAACATATTGTTAAAAGGTATAGAACCAAGAGCTCTTTTTTTGGCACGCACGGCAAAGATGTGATTGCTCTTAATCAGGTATCCATCAAGATAAATAGGGGGGAAATATTCGGTCTTGTTGGAGAAAGCGGGAGTGGAAAGACCACAGCAGGACGCCTTATTGCCAGACTGGAGGAGCCTGAGGAAGGGGAGATATATCTGAATGGTAACGAAATTACTGCCCTGAAGGGAAAGGCATTAAGGGAGTTTCGCCGCAAGGTCCAGATGATCTTTCAGGATCCCTACCAATCTCTGAATCCGCAGATTTCGATCTTTGATGCGGTCTCGGAGCCCTTAATCATCCACAAGATAGGCAATGCCCAGTCCAGAAAGGACTCTGTGTGGCAGGCCATGAGATCGGTAGGGCTCTCACCACCAGACGACTTCGCGCATCGTTATCCTCACCAACTGAGCGGGGGGCAGAGACAGAGAGTCGCTATTGCACGGGCTATGATCCTGAAGCCGGAGTTTGTCGTGGCTGACGAGCCCACGTCCATGCTTGATGCATCCATTTCGGCACAGATCTTTAACATCCTGCTTGAAATGCGGGAAAAGCTTAATGTTAGCTTTCTATTTATCACCCACAGTTTGGCGGCTGCCCGCTATCTCTGCGACCGCATTGCCGTGATATACAGAGGTAACTTGGTTGAGATGGGACCGGGAGATGAAGTCATCGAAAACCCAAAACACCCATATACACAGGCCCTCATCGATGCGCTGCCCAAATTCGGGTATTCCGGGGAGGTAAAACGCTATCAGACTCTTCTCAGGAAAGAGCGTGGAGCCTCTGAGTATGTGGGTTGCCCCTTTTTTGGCAGGTGCAAGCTTGCTGATCAAATAAAATGCGGCAGCGAAAAACCGCCTTTGAAGAGACTGGGCGACTCCCATTCGGTGGCCTGTTTTTATACAGAACCAGGAATTAAAGCCAATTCCAGAGGCAAATTATGAAGTTTCCTTTTATCATATCCCTGCCACACTGCTCCAAACAGGTTCCTGAAGAAGTAAGACCGGCTCTTGCCCTCAACAACAAGGAAATATGGGAGTCTACCGACAGAGGAACAAAAGAGATTTTTGGATCAATTCCTGCCAAGAAAATCATTTTTGCCCGGTGGAGCAGACTTGTAGTGGATCTGAACAGGAGCCCCACTCGACAGAGTGCTAAAGGGGTTATCCCTCAAGTGGACTACCATGGCCGCTTTATCTATCGCTCAGGCTGCATTCCGGATGAAAATGAGAGAAAAAGGCGACTTAGAGAGTATTACTGGCCTTTTCATAAACGCCTGGTTGAGGCATTTGAGGAAACTGATAGTAAGGTGTTATTTGATTGTCATTCTCTTAACGGGACTGGTCCGGAAGCAGCGCCTGATTTTGGAAAGAAAAGAAAGGATATTATATTAGGCAATAATGGGGACAATTCTGGAAATATAAATCCGGCGCGTGGCAGAATAACCTGCCCCGTGGAAACCCTGCAGTTAATGAAAGAGGCCTTTCAAAGGGCGGGATTTTCTGTTTCTCTAAATGACCCTTATCCTGGCGGTTTCATTACGAACTATTACGGCGAAAAATTCACCAGCGAGGGAAAGATTACTGTTCAGATCGAGATCAATCAGGATCTTTACGTGGAACACACTCGTAAACGATTGTCACCAAAAAAATTAGAGAAGGTCAAGACCAGGGTTTTGCAATCATTTATGGAAATCGCCAGAAAATTATAAAAAGGCCTAATAAAATTTTAAGGAAGGTTTTTTATGATACGTACAAGAGGAAAAAGAAGTATGAGACGTATAATTATATTTTTAATTGTAGTTGGAAATGCAATCGGTGCCATTTTGACATATCTCTACTTTTCCAACATTTCTCAAATCCATCAGACCCAACAGAACCTACCCCCTTATTATGATGATCTTTTTTTTGTGATCAGCACCGGTGTTCTTCTTTTTTCTTCTGTGTGGATTATGAGACGGTTAAACATTCGCTTGTATCAGGTCGCAAATGATGAAGTACCAATTGGCAGTATAGATGGGATATCTGCCCAAAAA
>DAOVEU010000297.1:0-3590 GCA_030668805.1 Desulfobacterales bacterium | reverse complement strand
CTTGCTTGGATTCGTGTCATCGAATCGCAGATTGCAAACGCCCCCGTATTCAGCAGCAATACCAAAATTGAGGCAGATGGACTTGGCGTGCCCAATATGCAGATAGCCGTTCGGCTCCGGTGGAAATCGGGTCATGACTCGACCTTCGTTCTTGTTCGCCTTCAAGTCTTCCGCGATGATATTACGAATGAAGTTGGGGGTTGAATCGGTCGTGGTCATAGCCGCGGCTCCATTCTCGTTTTTGTCTTCTATTGCCAAGTTCCTGTTAGGCGCAGTTCCTTAGTTCTAAAATTCGTGTTTTTCATGGCAAGAAATCCTAAAAGACAATCACGAAAGCACGAAATGACGAAAGCACGAAAGAGACTGCCACCATGGGTAAGCTGAACATGAAACAAATCAAACCAGTTATAAGGCAGCAGAGAGATAGACATCAGTTTGAATATTTGAGTAAGAAGATAATTTGCGTTGCAATTAGGATCGACTTTTCGTGTTTTCGTACTTTCGTGTTTTCGTGATTAATTTCTTTATCTTCAAACCTGTTTAGTTCCGGCTCTCATGGTTGGGTATTTACCCGAAGAATGTCACGGCCTTGTGCAGGCGCTCTACCACACGCCTCTGTCCCATAGCGATGAGGACATCAAAAAGTCCAGGGCCAACTGCCTGACCAGTCACCGCAGTTCGAATACCGTTGATCAGTATCCCTGCTTTGATTCCGAACTCTTCAGCCATCTTACGGATCACCCGCTCGGCCTCCTCGGCCGTAAAAGTCTCTATGGCCTGCAGGCGATCCGCCAGGACGGGAAACCACTCTTTCAGCCCTTCATGCTTAAGGATGTTCTTCTTCAAGGCCTTGGGGTCGGTGGGATAGTCGTCGGAGAAATAGGCACGACCAAGGGTCACAAAATCGGTGGTTACATGATACCTGCTTCGAATAAGGTCGATCGTACGAAGAAACCAATCGCGCTTTGCCCCCTGAAAATCCGGGTCCCATATCCCTGCCTTTTCCAACTGTGCCCTGACGTGGGGCTCAATCTCTTCAACGGGAAGACTTCTCAGGTAGTGGGTATTGATACTGATGGCCTTTGGGTCAGTAAAAAATTTCGGATCATCCTTCCTGACATCAAAGATGGCATTGGCCCGACTGATCCCTTCCAATGAGAATGCTTCGATCAGTTCTTCCTTGGAAAAGATCTCCCTCGAATCAGGCGTTGACCATCCTAGAAGAACCAGATAGTTTACAAATGCCCATGGCAGGAAACCGTGCTCCTTGTAGAAATGGACTGCAACCAATTCGCCGTGGGTGCGTTTGGAAATCTTGGCCTTTTTGGGATCCAGGGTGAGAGACATGTGGGCAAATTTTGGAATCGGTGCGCCAAGGGCCTTATAGATCAAGATTTGCTTGGGTGTATTTGCCAACCCATCCTGTCCGCGAATGACGTGGGTGATCCGATCACGGATGTCATCGACCGCGTTGGAAAGGATATACAGAGGCCGCCCATTGGAACGGACGATCACAAAATCCTCTATGTCTTCATACTTCTTTTCAATAATCCCATAAACGATGTCTTCAAAACTAACAAAGCCTCCCCCACGGGGCACCTTCAAACGAATCGTGTACGGCATCCCGGCCGCTTCCTTTTTCGCAATCTCCTCGGGTGTTAAATTGCGACAAGTGCCATCATACTGTAACGCGGTCTTTTTGATGCGCGCCTCTTCACGCTTTCGATCAAGCTCCTCTTTTGTACAGAAACACTTGTAGGCATGACCCGACCCGACGAGTTTCTGTGCTGCCGCCACATGCTCCTTGATGAACCGGGACTGGGAATAAGGGCCTTCATCCCAGGTAATGCCAAGCCATCTCAGGCTTTCAATAATCCCCTTGATCGATTCTTCGGAAAACCTCTCCGCGTCCGTATCCTCGATCCTAAGGATCAACTTACCGCCTGTCTTTTGAGCAAAAAGCCAGTTAAAGATAGCCGTCCGGGCACCGCCGATATGAAGGTATCCGGTCGGGCTCGGAGGAAAGCGTGTTCGAACTTCTTCCACGTTGTGGACTCCCTTGGTTGTAAAATTAGTCTCTCTGTTGCCAGAAAATTCGTAGCTGAGCAGTGCGCTATTCTTATCTCTCACAGAGTCCACAGAGCATCAGAGTTTCTTAAGCTGAATTGCTGAGAGGGCAATTCAGCTTAAACTGCGATCCTGCTGACGCAGAAATTTCTGTCTGAGCATAAACGCCCCGTCAGGGGCCGAGTATTTGGCCTGATTTTTCCCCTCAAAAAATCAGGCCAAGAAATAATCGCCTCAGTGATCTCTGTGAGCTCGAGCGACTGGAAGGAGCGGGCGAGAGAACCATCTCTACTTCCGGCCTGTCCGAGTCTTGTTAATAGACAATAAAGCCCGCATATCCCACAACCTGGGCATAATCGCCGGTCACATCTCCTGATGTGGCATACTGGACCAACTCAGCCTTGCCTGCACCCAGTGCCTTGCATGCCTCGAGAACGATAGTCGTGGGAACCACACCGCACATGGATATCCTGTGGCGGGCTACGGTCTGGTAAAGCCCCCTGGCGTCCAAATCAAGGATACGATCGATGGCCAGCTTATCTTTTGCATTAGCCGATTCCTGAGATTCGTAATGAGTCATATCCGTGCTCGCCACCAGGAGGACTTCTTTGCCGTAGTCCTGAATCCCCTGTACCAAGGCCCGACCGATCTCTTGACACGCATCGTAAGTCACGTGCGACAAAGCAATCGGTACAATGTTCACTTCAGGCTGCAAAAATTGAAGAAATGGCACCTGAACCTCGATGGAATGTTCCATAGCGTGCGTCTCAGGATCGTCCTTTATCTTGACCCCGGATGTCGAGACCTTCAGGATGGATTCGGCCAGGACCTCGTTGATTGGAACTGGTCCCAACGGCATGTCCCATATCCCGGAGGCACTTAGAGCGACACTAGCCCCCATACCCCGATGGTTCGGTCCCAGGATCACCACAGCGTCCGGGATAGAGATCTGAGAAAAAACGGCACCGGCTACCCCACCAGAATACATATACCCCGCATGCGGTGAGATGGCAGCCAGCACCCTCTTCGGCTCTTGTACCGGCCTGACAAATCTATTCAGATCCTCTTTCAACCTACTCTTATCACCAGGATAGAACATGTTGGCCACAGCAGGTATGCGTGACATGTGTCACCTCCATTTTGACGGCTTCGTAAAAAGTCCAACTTCTGCGTTGCGTTGCATCCTTCGTCACTGCGGCGTACCATAAGTACGCCTCATTCCTTACGATTTGCGTGCCTTGAATTTGGAGCTTTTTACTTTGCCGTCTAATTTGGGCTTTTTACGAGACCATCCATTTTGTTGTTCATGATGAGGAAGCATAACACAAATGGATCATTCGGACAAGGTGAGGATCTTGTGGTTTTTGCTATTAAGTCTGGGATGAGTGTAAATCACGGCTGTTGGCAATGAGAAAATCCGTGTCCGTCTGCTGCGTATTTAGTTTTGGGGAAAAGGTGTCAGGTTTCGGGTTTCAGGTGTCAGGATTGAGAAACTTAAAGAGCTGAAACCTGAACACTGACAC
>DAOVEU010000072.1:0-7508 GCA_030668805.1 Desulfobacterales bacterium | reverse complement strand
AATGGGGGTCGGGCCGTGCTAAGCGACCGACTTTTGGGGGAAAGTGCTAAGAATCAGGCCGTTTTTGGTGCTTAAATGACTAGTTTTGTGGCTAAAATTGAGCTTTTAAGAATAGATATTCCACAAGGAGGTATTGTCGATATCAACATTGTTGATAGTATTATTTTTGTCAATTCGATTGCCATCGCCACCATAAGTGTTTGTGATTCTCGGAGCTGATATCCATGTTTACTTTCTTTTGCCTTTTGACCCCTTGCACAACCCCAGCGTGTTGTGA
Source organism: Desulfobacterales bacterium (assembly GCA_030668805.1). GTDB lineage: Bacteria > Desulfobacterota > Desulfobacteria > Desulfobacterales. The sequence continues at coordinate 7,231 of DAOVEU010000072.1, read as the reverse complement.
TGAAAAATATGATGAAACTGCCGAAACCATGATAGCTCTTTTGAAGTACGGCAGCGGATTCCCTTTTAACCGTTACTGAGTAGTCCGCAAACTTTTTAATTATCTTGATGCACCCAGCCTTCCTGGTTGGGTGCATGGCCATTACCGATTCCCCGAACAAACTGCCACGGCACACCGGTCTCGTGCCTCGCTGCCTCACCTAAAAATTTTGCGGCCTGTTAATGCTTGCCGAAAGGACACGACGCTTGGGTACTGCGAGTTCCGCTGCCTAAAACATGTACCCCAACATAAAATGAAATCTTCCTGGGCTCTCCCGATCTTTTCTATCCAGCTTGTGCCCATAGAGAATCCCGATAGAACCGACCGGAGTGATGTAATGCAGACCAAAGCCTGCTGAAGACCTGAACTCATCGGAGCCTCTGTCTTTAATAGGGTCCCTTACACTACCTGTGTCGCAGAACATAGTGAGCTCAAAGTTCAATCCCAAGTAAATCCGCGCTTCAATACTGCCGAAAATTTCAGTCCGGCCACCCACGGCGTTTCCAGCAGAGTCAAACCGTAGCATGTTCTCCTTAAACCCGCGCACATCCGATGTTCCCCCGAGAAAGAAAAGCTGGTCTTCTGGAATCGTGCTAGTAACATCAAAAGGGTCAATGTACCCCACACGCCCCCGGAGGCCAAAGGTGAGGCGCTCGAAAGGCGTATAGAAATGCCTGGCCCCGAAACGATATTTGAAGAAATTATCAAAAGAGTTCTCAATACCCTTGGAAATATCGACGGATAGGGAGTAAAACATACCCTTCTTGGGACGGATAAAGGAATCCGTAGAATTGTAGATGAGTGCGGGCCGTATTATCAGAATGCTCCTGGGTTGGAATTTGTCTTCCTCTTCGGGAGGGATCGGGTCCCCGTTACGCTGAAATTGCTCTCGGCGTTCATAATTGAAATCCAGATGGGCCTGATAGTCTTCGATGAAACGGTGGTCGAAGGACAGGGACCCCGCAAAGGTTCTGGTACCGAAATCCTGATTAAACTCCTCCCGTTTCTCGCGGGAAACATTCAGGGTGGACGAGATAGGAAAACCAAGAAACCGGGGTTCTGTGATTCCCACATCGCACCTGTATCCGATTTCGCTCACTTCAAGACCTGCCCAGGCATCCTTATTCAGGCCGAAGAGATTCTGATCCCCCACCTTGGTATTGCCATATAACCTTCTTGTCGTGTCATAGCCTGCCCCTATCTGGATGTAGTAAGGCTTTTTTTCTTCCACTTCTACGAGTAGGTTCACCTCCTCTGCCCTTTCCTTCAAACCAGAGGTCTTGAAGTGGACCGAGTCAAAAGCGTCGATGTCACGAACGTTGCCTTGAGAGGCCAGCATCTTTGACAGAGAAAAGGCCTCCCCTGGCTCAAGTTCCATCGCATGTTTTATGACCCGCCCTTTGGTCCGAAAATTTCCCGCGCAGTACACTTGCCCCATCTTTACAAAGGGGCCTTCGTCAACTTCGTAGATTACTGCAGCCTGGGTACCGTCTTCACTTGTGTCTGCCCGCCCCTTCACCTTCACGTGGGGATAACCCTTTTCTGAGATCAGGGAGGAAAGTGTGTTCTCATCACTCCGAATCATGTAGCTGCGGAAGACTTCACCTTTTCTCAGAGCTATAGCCTCCAAGGCCTCTGACTCTGTTAGAGCCGTCACGCCATTTAGGGTGACAAAAGCCACGCGGGTCTGAACGCCCTCCTGAATATTCAGCGCAACATCCACAAGTTTTTTGCCCTCTTTTGGATCCTCCCGCCACGTGACATCATCTGTCACACGGGCATTCATGTATCCCGCTTTGAGGTACAGGGGGGTAATGGCTCCTATGTCCTCCTCCAGGGTTTCAGGAACGAACTCTCCCTTTGCAAGGATCCCCGGTCTCCGCGTAAGCATCTGCTTCTTGATCTCTTCGTCATCAAATGCATGATTGCCCGTGATGGTAATGGTATTCACGATGTATCGTGCCCCTTCCTCAATCAGCAGCCGAATCTTCCGCAAGGTCCTTCCATTGTCTTCTACTATTGCAGATTCCGTCTTTACACGAACATCCGGAAACCCTGCCTTCCGGTAACGGTCCTTGACCCTGCGAATACTCTTTCTTAAGCCAAAATCCCTCTTGTTCCCCTCCTTAAATAGGATCAGATCTTTTCTAAGGGTAAAGTCCCAAAATTCCTTGTTCCCCTGAAAGGCAATATCATACCTCGGTCCCTCATCAACAGTGATAAAAACGAAGATATGGTTGGTTTCCCTGTCCCTTTCTACCCTGGAATCCACGCTGACCTCAGGGTATCGCTGCTCACGGTAAAACGTGACGAGATTCTTAACGTCTTTGTGAAGGTCCTTCTGCCTGAAGCGCTTCATCTCCCCAAAGAGCAATGATGATTTCCAAGTGCTGATCCTCAACTTGAGGCGCGCATCTGAAAAGGCTTGGTTTCCTGAGATTTCTACGCCTTTGATACGGTAAAATCCGCCCTTGTCGATATTCACATACACGACCACGCTTCCGTCCTTAGGGTCTTCTTCCGCAACAATATTTACTTCTGGCGCAATATACCCCTCATTTCGGAAGAGTCTTGCTATGGCATTCTCCTTTTCAGAAACTTGTTCATCGTCAAAACCACCCCCCGTGTAGAGCTTCATGGCGCTCCGAACTTCCCTTTCCAAAAGCGGGAATGCGCCCTGGATTTTAATGTCCTTGATTCGGCGAAAGGGTGTGACCTGAATCGGTCCTTCATCATGCCCCGGAATCTGGGCATATGCCTGTCCCGAAGACAGACACCCCACAACCATCCAAAAACATAGAACTATCGGTATCTGCCAGATCTGCTTCCGCGCCATGTTGGGCAGCCCTTCTCTTCTTACCTGAACTCGAGTCTGTATTGGAGCTCACCGCCAAATTGCCCCTCAGTATCCCGGAAAGTATTCATTGAAAGATTTTCAAGGAATTTGTATTCAGCAATGGCTCGCTGAATCATCTTGGCACTTCTCGTCTCTATCCCGTATTTGACCGTTACTCGACGAGAGAGCTCCTCACCGACCGTCACTTTAATTGTGTCAGACTCCTCTTCACTCACCGCTTCCTCGTACTCCAACTCAACAATATCGAGGCCTGTGGCGTCCTTTATCTCTTCACCCATTGCCCCTGCCAAAATGTTCGCAAACATCTCAGTTGTGGACAGGGATGACCCGCCTTCTCCCTTGATGAGTTCCCGGGTTGTTTTTCCCACGATTAGCAGAGAGAGGATGTCTTCATCGTGCTCGGGAGGATCTGAGGTAAGTGTAAACTTTAGGTTGTCCGGTGTGCCATTGACATCCAAGAAGATCGTCCATGTTCGGATATTGACTTCGCTCTTCACATCAATGGTCGGCTCAATTTTGTAAGGGTTGATAAAATCAAAAACACCTTTGGTGACCTCGAACTCCTTTTTCCCGTACGTTATGGTCCCGGAGTCTACTTCGGTCCGTCCGCTGATAAACGGGTTATCCAATGTGCCGTGTAGGCGGAGGTCGGGTTTTACGGTCAACAAGGCCAAGTTGTTATCCACAACAAAGGGATCTCTGTGTTTCACCGTGACGTCAAAGATCATATTCTTAAGAAAAGGCTGAGTAATCTGCGAAGGCACGGGAGCTACTTCCCGCTTCTTCTGTGCAATCCCTTGGAGGAGATTCAAGTTCACATCTCTGTAATAGGTCCCTTCAAGAATCACCACTTCCCCCAGCACCATGGACTTATCCGGTGTGCCGTGGATGTCCAGTGTTGCGTCCAAAAGGATCTCCAAGTTATCAGGAACTATCACCGGCAGCTCACGGGCCGTCAGTTTGACAAGGATTTTGGATGGCTTGAACTTCTCCAACGCAACCTTTCCGGACAAATCAAACCGCCCTGTATCCAGCAGTCCTTTGAGATTGTCCAGTACAACAGCTTCAGGGGTTACGTGAATCTTGCCTCGGAGGTCGTGCAAATGCTGTGAAAGGCCTGGCACGATCATTCCGATTTTCTCCAGGTCGATATCTGCCAGGAGATCCGGCTCAGACACACTTCCCTTCATCGTGGCTGAGAAGTTAATGTATCCGGTGACACCGGGAAGCGCGTAGGTGAGCAAGTTGATCACTTGCAAGGGAACGCAGCCCTTTGCCTCAAGGTCAAGGGGACCGGCAAGCTTGCCGCCTCCTTTGAGTTCCAAGAAACCCCCTTCGAGAAGGTCAAGGTAAACACGGGGCACGAAAATCTTGTTGTCCTCCAAAGATACCTTGAACTGCCGGGCTTTGACCAAAGCTGTTTTCTCCCAAAAGAGATCCAGATGGGATATATCTGTCTTCGCCCTGATCTGATCCGGGGCGCCGGCATTCCCCTCTATCCTGATTTTTCCCGTAATGGCACCGTTCAGTTCGTGTCGACCTGCTATTTTCAAATAGGGGGCTAAATCGGTTTCATGAAAAAGGGCAGATACTGAAAAATCTCTTGTCTGTAATTGGAGCCGTCCTTCAATGTCAAAAGGGAGTTTACCGCAGATTCGCACGTCCTGGTTTTTAACGTTGACCTGGAGCTGAAAGACTTCAAGGCTTTCATTGCTTAGCCCGAGGTCCCTTAAGCCCACCACACCCTGAAGTGCGGGATTCCGAAAACTACCCTGGCCGGCAATGTGAAAGAAAACCTTACCTTCAACAGGCAGGTGTTCCTGAAGTTCATAAATTCGCCCTATCGAAATGCCATCAGATGCAATCTGCAGATCATAGTTGTTGAGGGATACCCATCCATCTACACGTATCTTCTCTCCCTCTGCCACTGTCACGACAAATGGGTCAACGTGAACCCTCTCACCGTCTATGTGCGATGTCAGTTGAACCCCGTCGATTTCTTGGTCACCTATGCGAATATTCTTCCCCAGCAGGGAAACCTTCCCCTTTGGCTCCGCAGCATCTCCCTTGACATGACAACTCAGTGACAATTCCCCTTTCAGTCCCTCGAAAAAATCTTCTATGAAGAGCTTATCTCCGGTCAGTGCCATGTCAAGGACAGGGTTCTCAAGAATCTGACCGGACGTGGTATCGAGTGCCTGGACCGTACCGGAAATACTCAGTGCAGAACTACCGTTCCGGAGTTTAACCCGCTCCAGCGAAACGGTTCCCCCTGCTAACCGGACCTGTGCGTCCAAATCACCCACTCGAAACTCCCCACGTCTCAGATCTTTCCCGTGCAAAGCAAGAGTCCCCAGGAGAGACGTGCGTTTTCCCCTTAACGTTATTCCCCCACTCACCTTCCCATGGACATCCGGAAGACCGGCAGAAGAAAAAGTCTCCGCCAGGTCAGGAGACTCCAGTTTGACCGTGGCGGCGAGTTCCTGGGAGGATAAGTCGTAATTTCCTGCCAGTTCAAGCCAGGTCTTCCCTGTTTGGACCTTCATGCCCTCGATGGTAACTCGCCCGCGGGCCAGGCCAATCTGCGTTTCAACTCGTACGTCGGCAGGGAAGAGGATCCGGCTGACAGCAAGTTTTTCCGCAATGAGTTCCACTACAGCTTTGGCGCAAACCGTTTCAGGGGAAACTCCATGTCCCTCTATAGTCATCTTTGAATGGATGGCGCCCGTGACTTCTGTGCCTCCCCTGAGTACGTTCTCTAGTGATGTACCCTTTTGACGCAGAGACAGTTCGTAGCCTATGGCATCCGGATTCCGCAGGGATGAAAGGAAACCCTGGGGAAAGGCCTTTCGGAGGTTCACATTCCCCCTGAGACCCAGCCTTCCCAGAGGTGCGTATAAGCTTAGAGGGTCAATGGTGAGGTACCTGTCCTCCATGTGGCAGCTTAAGTCCATCCCGTCAATGCGGTTGCCGGCGAGATTCCCCCCACCATAGCCCAGCAGCAACGCCATATCAGGGTTGTTCACAGAACCCCGCACGGTCAGACTCGTTTTAACCACTCCTGTAAGCCCTGTTCCGGCCTGAAGTATCTCCTGGATCTCGGGAAGACAGATTTCGCCCTGAAGAACAATATCCAGAAGGGGATCGGAAAAGAGGCTTCCGACATTACCGGAGATTTCCAAGGTGGAGCCGTTAGTCTTTACGGCAAGGACCAGGGGATCAATTCGATCTTCTTTGAGCGCCCCATATAGCCTAACTTCGTCGACGGCAGCTTCTATGCCTGCCATGTGGATCTCCCCTTTATCGATTCGGAGATCTACGCGGCCTGTACGCTTCATTAAGTTTACATCTCTCACAGTGAGTTCAATATTGTGCAGGACTGCGCGGTCAGTTCTCTCCTCCTTAGCCTCTCCGTCCCCTTCGAAAGAAACAAAACCATTCATGATCTTTAGATGTCTGACTGCAATGTTGAAGGGGAATCCGCCTTTGGAGGCTTCTTGTTTTTTAGCTCCGGAAGATTCAAAGGCCCGCGTCACGTTGAGCTTCCCTTCCGCGTCTGTTCCAAGCCATACCCGGGGTGTATGGAGCATGGCGGTCTCAATAGCGAGCTCCCCCATAAGAAGGGCAGCCCAGGATATGTTCACAGAAAGGCTCTCCATTGTCATCAGCTTCTCCCTGGTCGGTCCTTTGACGGAGATGTTTCTTAATTCCACATTGTTACCAAGAAGGGAGAACCCGCCCCCTTCCCATGTGATGATGCCGGAAATGGCCTGGTTCACTTTGGCTTGAATCAGGCGCTGGGCATGATCCGTCTTCAGGTAGAAGGAAACGCCAATTACCAAAAGAACAACGAGGCCAAGGAGAATTCCTGTGCTAATAAAAACTTGTCTGATTCGTCTCGCCATAATACGTTCTTACCACATGTCGCCTGCCACACTGACTGTGAGCGATATTTTGAGTTGTTACCATTTCAAGGTCTTGAACACCAAGAGTAATCATATTAATCCTTGGCTTCATTTTTCACTCCTCACTTCAGTAGTGTCAACGCCCACTATGAGACCCTTGAAAAACGTGACATTTTTTTGTCAGGCAATAACACTACAGCGCAAGTTGTCATTCTGAGGAGCGAAGCGACGAAGAATCTGACTTTTAGTGGAATATTTCAACATAGAAAAGAGATTCTTCGCTCCCTGCGGTCGCTCAGAATGACATGGTGGGGAAACTTGCGCTGTAGTGATAATGAATTGGGGTCATTATGTTGCGAGTTTAGTTATGTTGCGAGTTTTGGATATACTTCCTTTTAAATGTCAAAAATATATTTTCTTTGCATTTAAT
>DAOVEU010000069.1:0-7657 GCA_030668805.1 Desulfobacterales bacterium | reverse complement strand
ATTGTGAGCGGGGCGAACTGAGTTCTTATACTATATATAGTCTGGATTGGGGAAGCGGATTCAATATATACGTCTCTTCCCTTTTAAAGTTGAAATCCGGAGCACTCTATTCTATCAAGGTTCATGAAAATTGGCACCCTGGTCTTAGAGAATCCCCTTATTCTCGCCCCTATGGCTGGGATCACCCAGCTCCCTTTTCGACGGTTAGCCAGAGAAGCGGGATGTGCCTTAGTCGTCACTGAGATGGTAAGCGCGAACGGTCTTGTGCACGGCACAAGAAAAACCGTAGAGCTTCTGGTAAGCCATCCTGGCGAGCGGCCCCTTTCGGTCCAAATATTCGGGGCAGACCCGGAGGTCATGAAAGAAGCTGCCCAGATAGTACAGAGCGCAGGTGCCGATCTTCTTGATGTTAACCTGGGGTGTTCAGTCCGAAGGGTGATCAGACAGGGGGCTGGTGCTGCCCTGATGCGTGAACCAGAAAGGCTGGAGGCGGTCTTGAAGGCAATCCGCAGCGCAGTCAGCCTTCCCTTGACCGTCAAAATGAGAACGGGTTGGGAACCTTCAGGAAAGCAGGCGATCAAAGCAGCGCGTATCGCCGAATACTGCGGCGTTGATGCTGTAGCCATCCACCCCAGGACTGCCATTCAAGGCTTTAGCGGCAGGGCAGACTGGTCTTTAATCGCCCGGCTCAAAGATTCGGTTTCTGTTCCGGTCATAGGCAACGGCGACATTCACGGACCAGACGATGTGCTCAGGATGCAACAGGAAACCGGGTGCGACGGTGTTATGATAGGGCGGGCTTCTATCGGAAACCCCTGGATATTTGCCCAGGCACTGGATCTCATTCACTCCAGCCCCCCGAGACGGCCGGACCTCCCCAAACGCCTTCACACAGTGCTTTGTTACATCGAGTATTCTGTCAACCATTTTGGAGAAGGTAGGGCTGTGCCCATCATGCGAAGCCGTCTCGGGTGGTTTACCAAGGGTCTTCCACACAGCAGTCGTTTCCGGGCGAGCGTCTCCCGTTTGAAAACCAGACAGGATATGGTGGATGCAGTGCAGGCCTATTTTGGTCACGTGCAAACCGCGGCCCGGCGTTAGTAGGGCAACCCACTGTGGCTGCCTGTTTGGATCGGTCGGCGCGGTGGCCGACCTTACTCTGGCGGGATGGAGTGTTGGCTCGCCCTGGCGCGCAGGTATTCGTCATAGGGTTGCGAGCGGTGGCACAGGCCAAGCTTTGCTTGCCTGTGCATATGCACGGCAACCTCTGGTTAGCCAGTGGCACCCAGCTCGTTTCGGCCCGCCCTGGCGCCACAGATCGTAGGGGCGGGTTTATCCCGCCCGAATGACAGGCGGCGTAAAGCCGCCCCTACGAGAAAAACCCGGTCTGAGCCAGGGGTTACGTCAAACGGTTTGTTGAGTTCATTGGGTTTATCGGGTTCATTGGGTTAACACAACAAACACAACAAACACAAATAACTCAATAAACTTGTCTGTCTGTAACGAGCAGCGTAACCGGTAGACCGTAGACGTTAACTTGAAACAAGGGGGAGGAAATGACTGGTCTTTTATTTATCGACGACGAGGAAGGGGTCCGACGCTCCATAACGCGGGCACTGAAACGGGAGCCTTACACTATTTATACTGCAGAAAATGGCGACACGGGCATTAGGTTGGCTCAACAACACCTTTCAGAGATAACAATTGTGATCTCGGATTATAAGATGCCCGGACTGGACGGGATGGAAACCCTCACGCGGATTGCCTCCATTAATCCTGAAGTTACACGCGTACTGCTCACCGGTTACGCCACCATGGAAAGTGCCATTCACGCGACCAATGAGGGGCTTGACGGGTTTCTCACAAAGCCTTTTGACAATGTAGAGCTGCGGAACAAGATTCAAGAGATTACGATCAAGAAACGGCTCAGACAGTTCATCTCTCATCAAATATACCAAGAGATGAAGAGAAATCCAGGCATTATGGAACCCAGAAGACAAACAGTCACCTTACTCTTTAGCGACATCCGTGGCTTTACTGAAATGTCCAACAAGATGCCCCCGGAAGAGATCGCAGCCTTTCTGAACCATGACTATTTTACACCTCTGGGAGAGATAGCCTATCGCTACAACGGCACAGTTGACAAGCATGTTGGCGATTCCATCATGGTGATTTATGGGTCGCCCATATCTTACGAGGACGATATTCACAGGGCCATTGAATCGGCTATCGAAATGCAGGAAACCACCCGGGCCATCAGCCAGAAACTGCATAAAAAAAATGGATTGTCTCTGAACATAGGTATCGGTATTTGTACTGGTGAGGTGGTTACCGGTGTGTTTGGTTCGTTGAGAAAGAAGGAATACACGGCCTTTGGCATGCCGGTCAATATTGCCTCGCGCTTGGAAAAGCTGGCCAGGGGAGGCGAGATATTGGTCACTGAGACGACCTATAAGGAGGTATCAGACAGGTTCCTTGCCGAGAAGATGGTGCCTTCCGTTGCCATAAAAGGTTTGCGTGATCCCGTGACTATCTACCGAATCCTGGGAAGGGCTTGATCCTACCGCCTCAACTTGACGTGGCTGCTCTTTTGAAGGTCACTTCCAAGGATTCCAATCGCCTCGGCCCGGTTCCTGTAAACCCTTGTAATCCTGAGTTCGCCAATCTTGGGGCCGGAAACCAGGTAGAATTGACCTGCTTGACCCTCGATCGGCTCATTAGTTCCGAAGACTTCCAATACATCTCCTATGGTAAGCCCTACGTCCTTGCTGGCTGTCAAGGCAAACGTATTCCCTGACACAGAGGTGATGTATCCCTTCCACGGCTCATTGCCTAAGGGCTCACGGATCTTTTTGCATATCTTAGCTGTGGTTTTGGTCAGAAGCCGGTCTGCAATCTCCTTGTGGTATCCACTTCTTTCCTTTATATTTTGCCAGTCATGTTCTGAGACCTCGACCTCATCGCTGGTAACCTCATCGAAAAGGATCGCTCCGGTTTCAATGTCATAAGCCCTCATGCGCACAGAGAGTTGCACGAGCATACAGGTGTTTCTAAATCCCCAGATGCCTCGCTTGACTGCCATGCATTCAATCTCAGAAAGGCTCTCCTCCAGGACCGCGTTGAGGCCAAGGGCCCTGCCAAGTTTGGCAAGGGCCAGGTTGTCGAGTTGGCCAGAGGGAAGACGGGGTATCTGTTCCAGGGAGTTGCAGGTTTTTCGGGAATCTATGATGATGAGGTCATCACAGAAGCGTCTCAAAACGGTGTTGAGGTAGGCTCTGGCGGACTTTTGAAAATCCTTGTCTCCGTACCCCGTTTTGTTCACAACGGGCAGGAATGCTATCCTTTTCTTTAAAGCCTTCTCCCCGCCGGTGATGTCTTCGGTTATCTTTTTGGTAGCGGCGCAGCCGATTGCCAAAAAAACGGCCATCAAGCACAAAGCAATAGTAATGGTGCCCTTTGTATGTATGATTCTCATTTCATTCTCACCCCAGTAGATGTCGAGTGCCTAAAGTGAACTAAAGTGAACTAAAGTGAACTAAAGTGAACTAAAGTGAGCTAAAGTGCCTAAAGTGCCTAAAGTGCCTAAAGTTAAAAAACAAGACCGATCGTTACAAGAAGTTCCTTCAAGTCCTCAACTTTAGTTCACTTTAGACATTTTAGGCACTTTAGTTCACTTTCCTTTGTCTGTGTATTCTACCCGCACGGTAGTGGTTATGCCGCCCCGGGGTGTAAACGTTCCCTCTACTTCCATAGACTTGGGGCGGACGAACGAAACCAGATCCTCCAGGATTCGATTGACCACGTGCTCGTAAAAGATGCCAACACTGCGATACTGCAACAGGTAATATTTCAGGGACTTTAATTCAACAATCTTGTCATTTGGTTTGTAATGAATCACGATACGCCCAAAGTCCGGAAGTCCTGATATGGGACATAGAGAGGTAAATTCTGGCTGGTCAATCTTGATCTCAATATCCCTCTGTGTTCTGTAGGCATAGTCGAGCACCTGAAGCACACCCGGGTCTATGGTGTCAGGCCTTTCAATGTTCTTGAGCAGCGCTTTTTGCATGCCAGATATGTCCATAGGGTTCCTTTCTAATCCAAAATCCGCAATCCGCAATCCAAAATCTCCCATAACACAATTGGCTCGACAGTGAAAGCCAGCCCAGATAGAACTCCATATTGAAGCTGAAAGCTCAAAGGCAAAAAAGGATCAATCTTCCTGCCCTTTGAGCCTTGAGCGTTGAGCTTTCAGCTCTGACCCGGCGCGGAGCTGTCCACAGGCCGCACCGATGTCGCCCCCCTTACTATGACGGATAATGGCTGTGTAGTGATGATCCAGTAGAACCTTTTGAAAAGCGAGGATGACACCTTCCTCAGGTCTCTTAAACTCAGTTCCCTCGTACGGATTAAAGGGTATTAAGTTGATCTTAGCCCGCAAAGGTCTCAACAGCCTTGCTAGACGCTCCGCATCCGTGGGAGCGTCGTTCACCCCTGCAATCAGGACATATTCAAACATGATCGTCCGGCGCGACTGGAGCGGAAATCTGCGGCAGGCAGAGAGGATCATTTCGATGGGATAGGTGCGGTTGATGGGCATCAACTTGTTTCGGGTATCATTGTCTGCAGCATTCAGGGACACGGCCAGGTTGACCTTAACGTCGCGTCCCAGATCATCTATCCTCGGAGCCAGCCCCACTGTGGAAAGGGTGACCCTGCGACTGGAAAACTGAAGGCCGTTGTTGCCTGTAATGGTCTGGATCGCCTGCACAACACTGTTGTAGTTGGCAAGGGGTTCCCCCATCCCCATGAAGACGATGTTGGTCAGAGAGCTTGGGTCTTGAAGATCATCTCGTACAGCACAGACCTGGTTGATGATTTCCGAAGATTCAAGATTTCGCACCAGTCCGCCGCGACCGGTGAGGCAGAACTTACACCCCATTCCACAGCCTACCTGACTCGATATACACAGTGTCCAGTGGCCCGGCTCCGGAATCAATACGCTTTCGATATGTTGACCGTCCTTTAAACGGAAAAGGTATTTTCTGGAACCATCCTTTGAGGTCTGAACCTGTTCTGTCTCAAGTTGGCTTATGACCAGTCGCTCCGACAGGAACTGCCTGAGGTCCTTGGAAAGATCCGTCATCTCTGAAAAGGAATAGACGCCTCGTTGGTAGATCCATCTGAGAATCTGGCCAGCCCGATAAGGGGCAATGCCGTATTGCCCGAGCCACCGCGCGAGCTGCTCTTGGGTAAAGCTTTTTGCATCCTGTGGAACAAACATCAAAGTATTTTCTTGACACATGGTTTGGGTGATAAAACCTAGCTCCTCTTCTCTCCGCAACTGGAATGATGGAATATTGGAATGATGGCCCGCCCTGGCGCGACTTAAATTTATTGAAATGCTACTATCGCAATATCTCGGAAATGAAAGCCTTAGAATTTAACTCCAGTAAATCAGGTCTGGGCCAGGGAACAATGGGTTCCGGGAAAATGGGTCATTGGTTTGTTGCCGAAATTCCTCTTGACAGGGAGGTCAATAGATGAAAAACTTTCTTCTAAAATCAACATTCCAATATTCCACCATTCCCCGCCTGCCAACGCTTGGCAGAGGATACGGTTTCAATGCCAACGTACGTGGCAATGGCGGGCAGGCATTATTCCATGAACAAAGCGAAAACTCGGGCTTGATAACATCCCTTTAATTTCAATAGGTTGTAGAATTCCCGAGACGTCAGGGCGATTATCATGTTTGAAAACCTTACAGACAAGCTGAACGCTGCCTTCAAGAAGCTCAAGGGTCACGGCAAGTTAAATGAGAAAAACATCGAGGCCGGGCTAAAAGACGTGCGCCTGGCCCTTCTTGAAGCCGACGTCCATTACAAGGTCGTCAAGGACCTTATCGCCGCTATCAGGGAGCGTGCCATCGGTCAGGAGGTCCTGGATAGCCTGACACCAGGGCAACAGGTTGTCAAGATTGTTAATGAAGAACTCACCGCGCTTATGGGGAGCAGATACGAAGGGCTGTGCCTGACCGGAAGCCAGCCCGCTGCGGTTATGCTCGTCGGCCTCCAGGGTTCCGGAAAAACCACGACGGCCGGCAAGTTGGCCAAACTCCTGATGGGTCAACACCGGAGTCCCTATCTGGTACCTGCTGATCCTTATCGGCCGGCAGCCATCGAGCAACTGAAGGAGATCGGAAACCAGGTGGGCGCAGAGGTCTTTCCGGCCACCCAGGATATGGATCCGGTAGATATCTGCCGAGATGCCCTCCAGATGGCACGTCAACGGGGCTTTGATACCCTCCTGATTGATACAGCGGGACGCCTACATGTTGACGAGGCCCTGATGACCGAGCTGAGGCGGATCAAGGAGACCGTGCCCTCGTCCGACATCCTGCTGGTGGCTGATGCCATGACCGGACAGGATGCAGTGAACATGGCCAAGGCCTTTGATGATGCTCTTGATATTGGTGGCGTAGTTCTCACAAAGATGGAAGGGGATGCGCGTGGTGGAGCGGCCATATCCATAAAGGCGATTACTTCAAAGCCGATTAAGTTCATAGGTGTGGGTGAAAAATTAGACGCCCTGGAGCCCTTTCACCCGGACCGTATGGCATCCAGGATCCTGGGTATGGGTGATATCCTTTCTCTGATCGAGAAGGCTCAGACGAGCATTGACGAGAAGAAGGCTCAGGAACTGGAAAAAAAGCTGCGTAGAGGTGAGTTTACCTTAGAGGACTTTCGTGATCAAATGGCACAAATCAAAAACATGGGTTCCTTGGAGGAACTGCTGGCGATGATCCCAGGGATGGGTAAGCTCAAACAGTTCAAGGTGGACGATCGGGAGTTGGTGCGCATCACCGCCATCATCGACTCCATGACAGTCCTGGAGCGCCGCAACCATAACATTATAAACGCAAGCCGACGCAAGCGGATTGCCGGGGGAAGCGGAACGACCGTGCAGCAGGTAAACCAACTCTTGAAAAATTACGTCCAGGTCCATAAGATGATAAAAAAATTGAATAAAGGCGGCCTTCGCACCTTCGGGAGAGGGATGTTGCCGTTTTAAGGAGGAATAGTAATCGGATGTCTGTGAAAATTAGATTGGCCAGGTATGGCACCAAAAAAAAGCCGTATTATCGAATCGTCGTGGCTTCGAGTGACGCACCTCGGGATGGCAGGTTTCTCGAGTTCGTTGGGACCTATGATCCGTTAAAAAAACCGGCGGCAGTTACCTTGAAGCACGATCGCGTGAAGGAGTGGATTGAAAACGGGGCCAGACCTACGGCAACTGTCAGGAGTATATTAGAGAAAGAGGGCTTCTTTTCAAAAACAGTAAATGCATAAAACAGACTTTGCACAGTAGCTTACCTTTTTTCGGAACGTTGGTTTTTCTCTTGTAACGCTCTTAGGGGGTCGGGGAATGAAGGACTTGATCAAGTACATAGCCCAAGCGCTGGTTGATTATCCGGAGCAGGTAGAGGTTTTTGAAGTGCAAGGCGAACAAACCTCGGTCATTGAACTGAAAGTGGCCAAGGATGACCTTGGAAAGATCATCGGCAAACAAGGCCGCACAGCCCGCTCCATACGGACCATTTTAAGCGCTGCTTCTGCCAAGATCAAAAAACGGTCCGTGTTAGAGATCATCGAATAAC
>DAOVEU010000245.1:0-4146 GCA_030668805.1 Desulfobacterales bacterium | reverse complement strand
AAGACTACTGGTCGCAAGGATGTGGATCACTTCAGGTCTATAGCTCTAGCAGAACGTGCTTTAGTTTTGGCCAGAGAGTTGCTGAAACCAGGGGGCACCTTTTTTTGCAAGGTCTTCCAGGGGGAGGATTTCCCTTCCTTCAGGGACAATTGCAGAGAGAGTTTCAGGTCAGTTCGTGTAGTAAAGCCAAAGAGTTCCAGGCCGGAGAGTGTGGAGTTGTTTTTACTGTGTATAGGTAGAAAATAGCACATAGGATGATTGCCACACTTCGATTTATTGGCTAGTCTGGTTGTTGAGTGAGTTTCTTAAGAGAATGTTGCTAAAGAGTTCAAAAGGCATTATTCCCAGTTTATCCCCAATGAACTAAAGACGGCCCGGCAGGGTGGTTATTTGACCATGATTTGGCGAGAGACCTGTAATTTTCCTGGATTTCAGTCTGGGGGAAACCGCATCGCCGGAGCGCAGCGCAGGCGAATGCGGAGGGGGCAGGAATCCCCCTGGCTGAAATTCATGGAAAATAAGGGTCGGAGCCTTTTGAAATGGTATTTTTATGACTGGAGATAAACCTATGTCCCTATTCAAAACGGATTTCCCCGGCCTTCATCTTTTGCACAGGGGAAAAGTGAGAGACATATACAAAGTGGGTGGGTACTTGCTGATTGTAGCAACGGATCGTCTCTCTGCCTTTGATGTTGTTCTCCCCACGCCCATACAGGGAAAAGGTCGCATTCTTACTCAGATGTCCCTATTCTGGTTTGAGAAATTGAAAGACCTAGTGCCAAATCATCTGGTTCAGACAGATGTAGCTCGGTTTCCGGAAGAATTGAAACGATTTTCCGAGTCCCTTGAGGGCCGCAGCATGTTAGTCAAAAAGGCAAAGCCTTTGCCGGTTGAGTGTATAGTCAGGGGATATATTGCTGGCTCCGGCTGGAAAGACTATCTCCGGACAGGTTCTGTATGTGGTATCAAGCTGCCTGAAGGGATGCTTGAGTCGCAGCAGCTTCCAAAGCCCATATTCACGCCTTCCACCAAGGCAGATGCTGGTTCTCACGACGAAAACATCAGCCTTGAACAGGTCCGGAAGCTGCTTGACAAAGCAGTTGCCGAAAAGGCCAGAGATATCAGTATCAGGCTTTACAAAATAGCGGCAGATTATGCGAGAGAAAGAGGGGTGATCATTGCTGATACAAAGTTTGAGCTCGGCATATCTGACGGAGAACTCATACTGATTGATGAGGTATTGACCCCTGATTCTTCTAGATTCTGGCCTGCTGAGGACTATAGCCCAGGCAGATCACAGCCAAGTTTTGACAAGCAGTTTGTGAGAGACTATCTGGAGTCCATTTCATGGGACAAAAAGCCGCCAGGGCCTGAGCTCCCTGCGGATATCGCAGAAAAGACCCGCAAGCGATATCTGGAGGCTCTACGCCGTCTTACTGGTTCCGCCACGGTATAATCATGAAGAGCTCGAACATGGGAATAAGGCCTGGATTGTCCATAATAACAGTTGTTCTGATGAACATCTGGCTTCTTGCCCCCATTGAGTTCTGCTTTGCAGATAAAAGCGTCTTTGTGCGCTACGTTATTGATGGCGACACCATAGTCCTTAAAAAAGGAACAAAGGTACGCTATAGGGGGATTAACACTCCGGAGACACCTCACAAGGACACACCTGGAGAACCCCTGGGATGGGAAGCCACCAGGCGTAACGGGCAACTGGTCCAGGGCAGGACTGTTAGGCTGGTCCAGGATGATGAAAAGAGGGATCGCTTCGGCCGGCTGTTGGCCTATGTATTTCTCCCTAACGGTCGAATGGTCAATGAAATCCTGGTCCGCGAGGGCCTGGCCTTTGTGTGTTTTTCTGAGAAAGGATCGCCTTTCAGCAAGAGACTGCTTGCTGCACAGAGAGAGGCCATAGACGCCGGGCGTGGTATATGGTCAATTCCGCCGGTCAGGCCCGAGCCTTATTATGTTGGCAATCGCAAATCCCTCCGCTTTCATAGGCCCTCATGTCCTTATGGGAAAAAAATAAGTAAATCCAACCGGATAATTTTTAAATCACGATCCGATGCCTGCAAGGCGGGCTTTTGCCGGTGCAAGAAGTGTCTGCCCTGAAAATGGCTGTTAGGAGATCCTGACCAAGGACACAGAAAAAGAGGTAAACGTTCATGGGTTCAGAGGTTCAAAGCCTGCCCTGGTGCGACGTAACGTGCGCTTTAACACGGTTCTCCTGAACACTACGCCCGAGGATTCTATGAAAAAGATTGCTAAACCAGGTCTGGGCCAGGGGTTCAGGGTTCACCGAAAAGCTGAATCGTTGATTACTGAGTTCTGAATGGAGAAGGCATCAGGGGAACGAGGGGAGCATATGTCATACCCCCCTAAATTTGAGGATATTGATGCATGGCAGTTGGCCCAAGAGCTAGCTCGCAGGGGCTATGGCCTGTGGCGACATCAGTCATCAGTCATTGGGGAAATTGTGATATGAAATTGAAGGATTTGATTCGGAGACAAACCCGGAGTTTGTTCGTTTGAACCTTCGGATTTTGTTTTGTACAGGCAACGGCGTGCCGATATAATTCGAGATCTCCGAGATAATTAGGGGTATATAATGGCTATATTGAAATTTAAGAGTTTTGAAGATGCTGAGACACTAGAGAGGCAAGGAAAAGGTGTTAAGTGGAGATTCAAGCCTGATAATGCCTACCGTAACAAAGCCCTTAGATTTCACGTTAGAGTTCCTTTTCCTGCAGGAATCTATAAATTCGGGAGCTTTGAAGAAGCCGAAATGTGGGAAAGAGAGTGGTGGATAAAAAGTGGAGCTGCAAAGAAAACTGCTAAGGTTATGCAGGGCGCTTAACCATGCGGGGGTAAAATATGTGGTGGTTGGTGGATGTGCAGTTATCCTACATGGATATTTCAGGACTACCCATGATATAGATCTTCTTGTAGAGCCCTCTCCAGAAAATATAAGGCAATTGAAGAAGACGCTATCCGATCTTTTAGGTTCTGAGGAAGTCTTTGAAATTCGTGATGATGACATTGCCCGATATGCTGTTGTCAGATTTGCGCCGCAACCCGGGGAGGTAGTGATCGACCTTATAGGCAAAATAGGTTCCATTTCCTTTGATGTGGCAGTTAAGGATATCGAAGAAGTAGAGGTGGAAGGAACAAAAATTCCGCTATGTGGCCTCTCCACACTCATTGCAACCAAGCAAGGCGTAAGGCCAAAAGACAAAGAGGATTTACTCTTTCTCATTGGGAAAAAGGAATATCTTGAAAAACAATCTCGAAATGTTCAATAAACTGGTTTGCGACATTCAGATCTTCGGTGTGCCGCCCGCATAATACAGAAAAAGAGAGGTAACCGTTCAGGGGTTCACGGGTTCAGGGTGCGGGGTTAGTGAAGGTTAATAAAAGAAAAGCAACCCTGAACCTCTGAACCAGGAACCTTTGAACCTTTGAACGCCTACAAAAAGGGAAAGCAAAGAAAATGGCTACGACAATAGTAGTCAGAGATCCCAGATACCTTGAACATGACCAGGGCCCTGGTCATCCGGAATCACCTGATCGTCTTAGGGCCATCTATGAACGTTTAGACCAGGAAGATGTAAAAGGCCTGTTCAAGACCATTGTCCCCAGACCAGCCAGACGGGAAGAGCTTTTATGGAATCACACCGGTGATTACATAGATAAGATAGCCGGGACCGCGGGCAGAGATTTCTACCGGCTGGATCCAGATACAGCTACAAGCGCAAGCTCGTGGAAAGCGGCCTGCCTGGCTGTTGGAGGAGTCTTTGCCGCTATGGATGTAATAGCCGGGCCTGATGTGCAAAATGGCTTTGCCTTGGTACGCCCTCCGGGACACCATGCAGAAAAAGATCGTGCAATGGGCTTTTGCATCTTTAATAATGTAGCCCTTGGCGCCCATTATGCAAAACAGGTCCTTGATTGTGAACGGGTCTTGATCGTAGATTGGGATCTTCATCACGGGAACGGTACCCAGCACAGCTTTTACAACGATTCCAGCGTATTATACTTATCTACCCACCAGTATCCCTATTATCCGGGAAGCGGCGGAGTAGATCAAATAGGCGAAGACGATGGAAAGGGCTTTACTGTAAATGTGCCTTTGAGCCCTGGTGC
>DAOVEU010000389.1:0-2806 GCA_030668805.1 Desulfobacterales bacterium | reverse complement strand
GGGGCCCTGATCAACCAGCCTGAAAAAGACGTAGCTTTCGTTGTGATTGAAGACACGCGCCATCTCCTCGGGATGATTTCTCAGGTAGGCACGTATCTGCTGCATGGACATTTCCTTCTCAGAAATACTCCCTTCATCGATAAGCAATCTGCCGATACTCCGGTAGGGCCGTCCGTTGGCGCAATCATAATTGACGTGCAACACGGTGCCATCTTCCAACAGCACCCGCCCGGAGCCCTGGATGTGGAGGAAGAAAAGGTCGACTCGGTCAGAGACCCAGAGGAGTTCACACCCTTTTTCCCGAAGACGACCCTTGGAGTCTATATCATCCCGTGAAAAATAGGGTGTTAGGGTTTGATTGACACGTCTACCGATGATGCGTTCACCTGCATATTTGGGATTAAACAGACCCAGATTAACACTCACCCAATCCTCAGGCTTTCTGTAGACAGGACATGGATAATCCGGCGAGGGGTGCAGGCTTCCTTGAAGAACTGGTTCGTAGTATCCGGTAAACAAGACCTTGCCGCGTCCATCACTTCCAAGAGACCTGTACACCCAAAATGAGGTCTCAATAGCTTTTCTGAGCTTGTCGGCAGATGGGGTTTGTTTTATTAATTCGTGAAAGGCTTTCATTGATTTGGTGAGGTGGGAGGCGGTGAACGTGTCCGGCCCAAAACAAAAGGACGTTGAGGCATCGAGGCGCTTCAGATAGTCAAGACTCCGATCGATAGCAGTCTTCAGAGAGCCATATGACATATCGTCCGAGAAATCAGGAAACTGGTGGGGCTGAAGCTTCACCAGGGCCTGTGGGGCTGTAACCGGCGGCTTGACCTCTGGGACGCATGCTGCAAGAAGCAGCAGAAGACCCAGGAGAACCGGATACCGAGTGTGACGCACATCAAATCCTTTCAATGGCATCGCTATCAGCCATCTTTTGGGTTCTTGTGCCACAGGCCGGGCATTGGTGTGGCTTCTTTGTACTAAGGTCTGCTGTGCAAGCCCAAACAATAAGCCACAAACCCATAGTAAGAACTGACAACAGCAGATTTACCGTGGAGCTTGTCTTAGGTCTTGCAGCAAGGACGTACTTCTTACATTCCGGACACCACTGTCTTTCCTGTGCTTCACCCGGTTTTCTCTTCAGAGCATAGAGACAAGCGAGGAGAAAAATGAGGAAAAAAACTGCCAACACTGTTCCTGCACCACCCCTCATATGTTAGTCGCTCCTGTCTTGTGGCTTATCGGGGTCTACATGTAGGTTTGGTCGGGATATCCTCCGAGTCACTTGTGTTCTCCTCAAGCAGCATCTTCGCCAGTTCGATATCGTAGGCATGGTTTGGGGGGAAGTTTTTGCCCTCGTACATGGCAGCCGCTTGTTTGATCGCGCCGTAGGGCACCCAGCCGTGTTTCTCCCAGAGCTCAGGGTCATCGGCATTCCAGAGTCTGAACCAGATGGTGCCATCACCTTCACGCACATACATGTGGACGCGTTTGTTTTGGGGAAAAGGATAATAATACAACCCATTTTTGTCTTTCATGGATCTCACCCCCTTTGTGCCCCTTGTCCACGAGATTTTCTGAAATAATACCTCATAGCACGGCGGGCAAACTTATGGGATTTCTCTCTGAGGAGTTTATCGTGAACAACTAAAACCGCCAGGGCGAGTTTTCTTGTGCCGGCCTTTTCTGCACAGAAACCCACAAACCAATCATAGTGCAATTCATCACTCTTGTCATTTATAGAACCTGTCTTTCCCCCGATAGCGAGCTTTGACAAAATCGGGTCGCGGCGGCACCCGATGAATGTGGTGCTACAGGTCCCGCGGGAAATGGTTGCTGCCATCAATTCCTTCATCTCCTGACTCGCTTTCGGAGATATGACCTGTCTGATAATGTTCGTACTCCCAACATAAACAGGATTTCTTTGGTCGTCAGTTATAAACCCAATAATCGTGGGTTCCACCAGCTTTCCCTCATTGACAATTACAGCTGCCATCATTGCCCCATGAATGGGAGATATCAACGTTTCTCGATTAAAGCCGCAGGCTAGTTCTGCCCAGTGATACGGATCGTGACCGACTGAAATCCGACTTGGCTCAATAGGGAACTCAAAATCGATTGGTTGATTGAATCCAAACCGATTGGCATATTCTTCTATCAGGTCCTTTTTCAGGCGAAAAATGCCGAGTTTGCCAAACACCGGATTGATCGATTTGGCGAAAGAGGTTTTCAGGGAGATGCTGTTCGTGTAACGATTGATTCGATCGGTCAATTGATTCTTATACAGGGTATGTGCCGAGCCATTGTAGGTCAATTCTGTATCACCGGAAATATTGCAGTGGTCGATGGCGGCGGCAGCACTTACGATTTTGAAAATGCTGGCCGCGGGGAATTGACTGCTAAGGCAAACACTCTTTGCTCTATTGACTTTTTTTGAGTCAATCATGGAGAGGATTTGTCCGGTTGCAGGATCCATGGCTACAAACCCTATCAAAGGGGATTGGGAGCGCTGGATCACTTTCAACATATAACTCTGAAGCCCCCGGTCCAGGGTGGTTTCCATGGAAAAGAGTCTGCCGGAACAATTGATATCAATCTTACCGTCAGGGGTGTTGCACAGGGCCTCAAGATCTATCAACCTCCTGAGGTCTTTTTTCATCAACACGTCTAAAGCTTCAACTGCCTCCCCTCCAAAAGGACCCCCGATCCTTGGAGATCTGTTAAAGCAATCCGTCAACAGATCAACCTTGAAACATTGGATCCCTATCAATAACAATAGCAAGCAAGGGAAAAAGCAAAGGCT
>DAOVEU010000036.1:0-9806 GCA_030668805.1 Desulfobacterales bacterium | reverse complement strand
CCACCTGTTTTAACGTCAGGACAATTCCTTGGCCGCTAAATCTTCCGGACAGAGGTGTCAAATCGATATCGTAGGCCTTATCTGAGAGACGGTAGCCTTTAAGTGTCTGGGCCGCGTTGATTGTGAAAGCACTGGCCATCTTTTCTTCCACCTCAGTTGAAAAACAATCCGCAAGTCCTTTCCCAACCTCAATGCGCCCACAACTACATGAGAGGGCCTGGGCTTCTTCATTGACTAACACAATCAACCCTTCGGCGCTCACACCGATGATCGGTATGGGCAGATCTTCCAGCACGGCCTGTGAGAGCTCCAGGGCCTGGTTCTGAATTTCAAGCTCCTCTGTTCTTTCTTGGACCAGCATCCCCAGGTTCTCATTTATTCTCTTCAGCTCTTCGTTTTGTTGCACAACCTTTTGATCAAGCAATTTGTTGGTCTGGATAAGATCGTATTGATCCAGGGCCTGTTTGATTTCCAGTTTTAGACTTTGATCGTTCCACGGTTTTAGGAAGAATTTATACACATGTCCTTTGTTGATTGACTCGGTAATGGCGTCCACGTCCGTGTATCCCGTAAGGACGACACGAATCGCATCAGGATACCGATCTTTTACGATAGATAAAAACTCAGTGCCACTCATCTGTGGCATCCTCTGATCGGAGATCACCAGGTGAACCTCGTTTTCCTCAAAGAGCTTGAGGCCTTCAGAGCCGCTTGTAGCCGTGAGCAGCCGGTAGCCCTCCTTTCGAAGCAGTCGCTTTAGCGAATGTAAGATATTCTCCTCATCGTCCACGCATAAGACCGTGTGCTGGTGTTCGTTCATGGTCCTTACTCCGTTTGCAATTCGTTGAGTAGTTGAGTAGTGAACCACTCAACCAATCCCTGCCCCTTCTTCCAGAAAGAACTCGCAGGCCGACTCAATCTCGGTTGCCACGTCAGGGAACCAGTCTGACACGCTTTTCAATTGGGGTGCCATGACCTTTGCGGCTTCAGGGTAAATGCCAGAAAAATCAGGTTCGCTTTCCGAATCAACCTTGTAGTTATTGACTATGATGTTGGCTACATGTGCGACCATTAACAGATTAGGGTTATTAGCGTTTTTCCTGACCGCATGGTGATACTTAATAGCATCAATCAAGCTGACCGGAAGGCCCCATTTCTTAGCTAAATGCCCCCCGATTTGTGCGTGGTTGACCGGCAGCAGCTTCTTTTCGGCCTCATAAAAGGATAGACCTTGCTCCCGGGTTGCTACCCATACCTGGCCAAAAAGCTCCTTGAAATACTGAGCCAGAACCACTTTGCCCACATCATGCAAAATCCCGGCAACAAAAGCTTCATCAGGAGTAACGAGGCGTGTTCTATCGGCCAGGTACCTGCTGGTCACGGCCACGGCAACCGAATGTTTCCAGAAGGCTGTAATGTCAAACTCTTCAAAAGCGCCCTTACCTGAAAAAGCATCTATAATCGAAACCGAAACAACGGCATTGCGCACGGTATTGAAGCCCAATATAGTCACGGCATGAGGGATGGTGTTGATCCTGGACCGAAAGCCGTAAAAGGCTGAGTTGACCAGCCTTAAAATCTTGGACACAAAGGCCTGGTCCTTTTCTATTGCCTTGCTCAAGTCTTTGATGGAGGTATCGTAGTCCTGGAGCATCTCGTTCACTTTGAACACCACAGTGGGTAGCGTCGGAATGTCAGGTATGCGATCGAGCTTTTTTAGAAATGTCCGCGAATCCATGTCTTATCCTTTTGAAACCATGTTGTGGGGAGCAGAGCCCCCACGCTACACATGGACATCCGATAATGCGTAGCGTGCCCCCTGGCCCAGACCTGGTCCCATAAGCTTGGTGGGCTCATTCCAACACGTCGCGCCAGGACAGGCCCTCCGCGGGGCACCATGTTCCTTAGCTCCGCTTTGCTACGCAATTGGTCGAGTCGTCGAGTGGTTGATTAGTTGAGTAGTTCAAGAACCTTACAACTCGACGACTCGACTATTTAACCCCTGGCCCAGACCTGGATTATGGGCTTGATATACTGTAAATCGTCATAAGCGCCAAGGCAGGCACTCGACTAAAGTCATAGGAATTTTAATAAGTTTTAGAAATTCCGAGACGCTCAATTATCCTATCCACAACCCTGGCCCAGACCTGGCCCAGAACAAACGGGCGGGATAAACCCGCCCCTACGTGGGGTCGGCTTTATGCCGACCGCTCAGGCACGTAGCGCCAGGGCGGGCTTTAGACACTTTAGCTCACCCTGGCCCAGACCTGTCTTATAGGCATAATGGGCTACTCCGGCACGTAGCGCCCCTGGCCCAGACCGGGATGATGGGGACCGGACATCAATGCTAAAGCTGTCGCGCCAGGGCGGGCAGGGCGGGCTTTAGGCACTCTTCTATACTGTTACATAAATTTGCTCATCTATAACCTTCCCTTGACCAAACCTGCGAAGCGCTGAGATTGAATGTTTTTTCAGGGCCGTACCGCTAGGCACCAGAAAGGCACCATTCTTGGCACAAATATTCTTGGCCACAACCATACCCTCTTTCAATTCTTCAAAATGGACCGAGACAATCTGTTCCTTCTCCTCTTTAATCTCTAATTGGCTTTTTCCTAACTTTTTCATCAATTTCGTTACTACGTTAGGATCATACTTCTCAGATGCGCCAAGCCTAATGATCTTCGCGGCGATATCCTGTCTCATTTCTTTGGGGTCGGTAATTACAATATCCTTACGCATTTCGCGAATATATTTCTGGGCTATCGAAGCAAATCGAGTAAAATCGTTTGGCCATATACTGACTATTTTGCAGTAATCCGCCACGACACCAATAATCCGTGCCCCCAAGGGAATTTCCTCGCCTATTAACCCATTCGGGAATCCACCGCCGTCGTAATGTTCATGGTGAGAGAGTATAATGGCACCCACCGGGTCCATACTCTCCACAAATTGTAAAAAAACCTGACCGATAGCTGGATGCTGGCTATACAGGCCAAATTCTTTCTCGCTCATAACTTTTTCATCTTTTTTGAGTATTCCTTCTGGCAATCCCAGCAGGCCAATATCATGAATCATCGCCGCTATTTGAATTTGATCAAGTTCTTTCTTGTCGAGTTTGTATTCTTCGGCAACGTGTCTTGCAAGGCTCGCAACTTGTATCATATATTTACCCAGCATAGGATTTAAGCTTTCAACCAATGAAGATAACAACCGAATGGTACCTAAGAAACCTTTTTCAAGTTTTTCGTTAATCTCTTCAAGCTTTCTATTCTTCTGCTTGATTTCCAGGGTTCGTTCGTCTACCTTTTTCTCCAGGTTTTTGTTGAGATCCCTCAGTTTTTTGTTCTGCCTTTTTGTCAAGGCAAGCAACCGGCGGTTTTCCACGACCAGTTCATATTGCTCAAGGTCCTGTCGAACCTGAAGTAGAACGTCATCGTCATTCCAGGGCTTGGTAAGGTACCGATGAATCTCTCCCTTGTTGACGGCATCAACGATTGCATTCATGTCGGAATAACCGGTCAAAAGTATTCGTATGGCATAGGGAAAGATCTCCTTTGCCTTCTCCAAAAACTGGGCGCCGGTCATCCCCGGCATCCGCTGATCAGAAATAATCAAAGAAAACGGCTTTCCGTCCTCTTTTAGCCGATCTAGCCGATCCAGCCCTTCCTGCCCGCTCGATGCCGTATGGATCTCATATCCCTCCCTGCGAAAAGTCCGTTGAAGGGCTTTTGTGATAGACTCCTCGTCGTCTACGAGCAGGAGGGTGTGTTTGTATTTTAGCAACATATCAGACTCCAGGTGTTGGTTATTGGTCAACGATAAGTGAACTAAAGTGCCTAAAGTGCCTTTCGTTGAGTTGTTGAGTTGTTTAGTAGTTAAGTCGTTGAGTTGTTTAAACCTTAATCAATTCTTCGAAAATACGTTTCTTCGCCCATCAAACCACTCAACTACTCGACTACTCAACCAGCAACGGAGGAGCTTCCTTTTTAACCATTTTAGGCACTTTAGCTCACTTTAGCTCACCCTGGCCCAGACCGGGATTATGGGCTTAGTAGATTAATTCAAGCATGTCGCGCCCCTGGCCCAGACCGGGTTTGCTTTGCATCAGCATTTTCGATTCGCTGTCGCACCAGGGCGGGCAGGGCGGGCTTTAGGCACTTGTTTCACCTGTAGGTATCCGTATCGTAAACGTAGTTCCCTTCCCCAGCGTACTTTCCACGTCGATAACACCCTTGTGCTTCTTGACAATGTTATATGCAACATTTAGGCCCAGCCCCGTTCCCTTGCCCACCTCCTTGGTGGTAAAAAACGGATCAAATATTTTTGAGAGGTTTTCTTCGGGAATTCCCCCACCCGTATCACTTATCTTAATCTCCACTTTCCCATCCAGTGCGCTAGTTCTAATCTTGACTTCCCCCTGCTGTTCTATGGCCTGAGCTGCATTCACCAATAGATTTAAAAACACCTGATTGAGCTGATGGGGATAGCACTGCACCTCTGGAAGGTCCCCGTAATCTTTTGTTACCGTGGCCTTATATTTGAGTTCATTCCAGGCAACGTTCAGGGTTGAATCAAGGCCCTTGTTGATGTCTGCAAAAGATAGCTCGTCTTCTCCAGGATGGGCAAAATCCTTCAGGTTAAGGACAATCTTTTTGATTTGTTCACATCCCTCTCGGCACTCTTTCATAAGGTTCGGGATATCATCCAAGATGAAATCGATGTCTATGTCCTTTCCCAGTGCGGTGATACGGCCCAATTTCTCAGAAATGGAGGCTCGGCCCCCTTCAGTAGCCATGGCTTCGTTTAGCTCTGAAATTAAACCCCTGTACTGGTCGATCAATGCCCTGAGGTCCTTCTCATAGCTTGCCAAGTTATGCAAGTTGCTGCTGATAAAGCCGGTAGGATTATTTATCTCATGGGCCACACCCGCTGCCAACTGCCCGATAGAGGCCATCTTTTCAGATTGTAACATCTGCGTCTGGGTTTCCTTTAATTTTCGCAATGTTTGTTCCAATTCATCGTGCGATTTTCTCAGAGCCTCCTCAGCTTTCTTACGTTCGCTTATATCGCGAATCGATTCGATAACACCTGCTACCTCACCATTTTGAATAAGTGGACTAGACACAACGCGAACATAGACCTTACCGCCACAGCCTGTCTTTTCCATACTTTCTATGTCCACCCGTTTTTCTCCAGCCAGCACTTGCCTGAGAGAGCATTTGTCTGTGTCACAAGACTCACCACGGAGAATTTCATAACACTTTTTCCCCACGGATTCTCCTATCGGCATGCCTGCGAGTCTGTCCATCTCTATATTGGCCTGGAGAATGTTAAAATCTTTGTCGATCACCCGCATAGCATCTCCGGCTCCTTGGAAGATGTTTGATATATATTCCTGGGTCTCTTTGAGTTCTGACAAAGTTCGTTCCAATTCGTCGTGCGATTCTAGCAGCGCCTCTTCTGCCCACTTCCGCTGCGTCACATCCCTTGCCACGCCATACGTGCCAGGAAATGTCTCATCTTTGACATTAATCGACTGGTCGCAGTTGCCAAAGGTACTCAGATCCATGACCATACAATATACCTCAAATGATTTTGTTTCCCCTTCCTTTGTCTTAAAGCGCAACTCAAACCTCTTGGAGGGCTGTTCACGTGTCTTTTGCTCATTGAGATGCCAGTGTGCCTTTTCTATATCCTCTGGATAAACAACAGAGGTAAAATGTTTTCCGACTAACTCCTCTGAGCTAAATCCAAGAAGCTTCTCCATAGCACCGCCGATGAAGCTAAATTTGCCTTCAGGGTCGAGCGTATAGATAATATCCGGGGAGCTTTCAACCAAAGCGCTATATCTCTTCTCCGACTCCTTGAGTTGGCAGAGCAAACGTCTTTTTCTTGTCGCTCGCTTTAATCTGGCCTGCAGTTCTGCCCCTTCAAACGGTTTGGCCAGATAATCAACTGCTCCGGCCTTGATGATGTGGCTATAGGAATATTCCGCGGCATAACCGGTCATGATGATAAAGTCTAATTGAGGGAACCTTTCCTTGGCCCTCTTCATGAATTCCAGGCCGTTCATACCTTCCATTGCGATGTCCGAAACGACGATATCAAAATGTTCTCTTTGAAGCCTTTCCAGGGCTTCCTCACCGCTTGAAACTGCATCGCAGGGATAGCCCATCTTCAGAATGAAAGCCACAGTCGTCTTTCTCACCGATTCGTCATCATCAACAACCAGAATCCTCGGGGATGTTTGCTCTTTCATCAATCTCTTCTCAAGAAATCTTTTTCGCGGATATATACTTTGAACGGTCATAATCGGTCCGCCTCAGGTGGGTTCAATTCTCAGGTATCATCGCTATTTGAGTTTGTTGTGTTCGTTGTGTTCGTTGCGTTATATCTCAACAAACCCAATGAACTCAACAAACCCAATAAAGGTCTCTATTGCCAATAAACGGCAAACAATCCTTCCAGTTCTTCCAGGCTATCTTCAATGGCATAAGGGAGTTCTTTGGCAAACATGTCGAGACAAATAACCGCGTTGTTGACTGCATCTTTTCCAATCACCCCTCTGAGACGTTCCGAGATTCCGCGATTGACCTTTTGAATGCCCTTATAAAAATCTGCCAATTCCACCAGGTCCAGATCAGCCTGCTTTCCCTGTTTTTTCAGAAAGTATTGACCTAACAAATAAGTACTGGCAGAGCGAAACACGGTCTCCTCAATTGTGGCAAAGGGGAGATGAAACCGGACCATCGGTTTCAGTTTTTCCATGGCAGGACAGCCACTGGCAGCCATGTAGACGCCCAGGAGAGACCCGAGCGCCTGCTGGACAGTTGTCTTTTTGCCATAGATCCTCTCCTCGGTTATCACCAAAACCTCAACCTTGTCGTGGGAGGTATAAGCCTTGAAAAAATCGACTACATCACTGATGTTTACGGCTATGGGGCAATATTGGACCCCATTTTCCTCAAGCCGGCAGTCCTGACAACGATAATTTGCCAGTTTTGCCCACTCCGGCTTTGCTTGTTCATCAGGGGGAATTACGTTCAAACTTTCAGCATCCATGCTAACCGTAAAGACCTTTCGGGTACCGTCCTCAAATGTAAAGTGATAAATGAACGTTTTGGAATTTCTACAAGCCATTGAAACCATAACCCTCTTAATGACATCTCATTTATGCCATGTACATGGAATGATGGAATAGTGGAATAATGGAATAGTGGGTAGTAAAAGCGGAAGAAATCATTTTCTTATTCCCTCTAAACCCATCATTCCAATGTTTCATTATTCCATTATTCCCTGGCCCAGACCTGGCTTTATGGCTTGATCTTAGCGTCTAAGTTAGCGATAGGGCAGGCCAATTATGAGCGAAGCGAACCAAATTCTCTTCATCCGTCCCTCTCAACAGAAATTCTGATGATAAAGCCCGTTTTGTGGGGGACAGAGCCCCCACGCTACGAATGGACATCCAATAACTCGTAGCGTGCCCCCTGGCCCAGACCGGGTTTTTCTTCCCTGGGCATGGTCCAACTTCTGTCGCGCCAGGGCAGGCCCTCTGCGGGGCACCATGTGGTGCTCAACCGAATGCCGATTGCCGGTCCTGTTCACCTGTCCTCTCGGCCACGGCCAACCAAGTACCGGACGGCCTTATCAGGGGACTTATGGACAAATAGACCTTGATCTTCCCACCACTTTTGTCGCTAAGGAATACCTGGTATCTGTCAGGGACCGTTGGATCTCCCTGATGCCGTCTCTTGTTATAATTGATAAACATCCTTAAGGAATCCGCATGAACAAACTCTTCTATCCCGACCCCGATGAGTCGCTCGACGTCAATGCCACACAGATCTGCCCAGGCTTTGTTTCCCGACCACACATAAAGATCCTTGTATACGGCTGCCGGTTTGTCTATTTGATGAATGAATGCCACACGGGGCCCATAGTATTCGCCAAAATACTGACACTCGTGACAATTAATCGGACATTGATGCTTCTGGTTGTCCTTATCGGTAAAGCACTCAGCGATCTGATGGATAAAGACAGCACACTCCTGGCATTTCGTGCCGTGAGGTTCGTTTGCCCAGTACTCCCAACATGGTCTACGGGGTCTAAATAGCTGAGGATGTACGCCCTCCACGTGTTCCAACAGAATCTGAGGCACAGGTTGTCCCTCGGATTTCAGAAAAAGGACCAACTCATCAATGGAAACCACGTATTTTTTTCCGGAACGATTGGCCGGGAGGGACTTTTTGGCAATCCAATAGGAAACGGTACTCCTGGCAACACCGCATATTTCCGCAATTTCCAGAACCGACAGAGTTTGGAATTTTTGGCTCATTTGCATCACTACTTATCATTCGCTTAATAGGGATAGACTTTTGTTAATTTTGAGGATCTATAAAAAGATATATATATTCCTCGGGTTTCAGGTTTCAGTGTTCAGGTTTCAGATCTTGCGTTTCTCGCTCCTGACACCTGACACCTGACACCAAAAAGTACGAACAAAAGAATTTATCTCTTGGCGCCCGCATTCTTGAAAAGTGTAAACCGAGGAATGAAGGATGCCGGCTATTGCTTTTCCCATTCTCTACACCTGAAACCTGAAACCAAAACGGGATAAAGATTTAGGTCCATATAAGAATTAATCTAAGTACGAATTTATTAGGCGAACGATGAGTCACTATGTTCCAATATCGACTGTTTTTGGAAGAACTTTAGAATATTTGGAGGCATGAACTGTGCCAGAGAGAGTGGCAGGCATAAATCTTGAATACAGAATGCCTCTCCAGCCGGAAGTCCAAATCTGAGGAGGAGGGAAAGATGCAACATAAAGTGCTATTCGTGGACGATGAACCCAATGTGACAAAAGCCTTGAAGCGTGCTCTTCGCACAGAGCCTTACGATATCTTGAGTGCAGGTTCGGCAGACGAGGCCCTTGAAATCCTGGAGCGCGAATCGGTGGATGTGGTCGTTTCAGACGAAAACATGCCCGGCATGACCGGATCGGAATTTCTCGCTGTCGTATATGAGAAATACCCGGATACGATCCGAATCATCTTGACAGGACATGCAAGCCTGGATGTGGCTATTCGAGCCATCAACGAGGGAGAAATTTATCGGTTCTTTACCAAGCCCTGGAACGACGTCGATCTTGCCATCACCATTCGCCAAGCCCTTCAACAGAAGGATCTGATCGAGGACAGTCGAAGGCTGCTGAAAATGGCCAGACACCAGTCCGCGATTCTGCAAGATCTCGAAAAGGAACACCCTGGGCTTACGAGCGTGACAAGAGATGCCAGCGGGAGGATTTTCGTAGAGGATGAAGATTGCGACTTCGACGCCCTGATCGAACAGATAAATGAGGAGGTAACAAAGGCCGAGGAGTTCTTCTCACAACCTCCCACGAAAACATGAATCCCAATCCATATGACCCCACTCCTTCCCCACTCCTTGTCTTTTACCTTGCCTAAGACCTCCTGGCTCCAATAGAGATCTTTAAGAATGCCTCAATAGGGGCGACACGTATGTTTCACCCAATAGGTTAAAGAGGCTAATCGGCGAACTGTGGAATAAAGTGAGGGATGTCAAGTGATTATAACCTTTGAACCCCTGGCCCAGACCTGGCTTTCCCGTCCCATTGCGTAGAAACTTCTGGCGCAGCATTCAATGAGATCGTGCCAAGAATGCATATCAAGTCGCGCCAGGGCAGGCTTGAACCCCTGGCCCAGACCCTGGCCCAGACCGGGATTATGAGCTTAGTAGATTAATTTAAGCACGTCGCGCCAGGGCGGGCCGGGACTACCGGCTTG
>DAOVEU010000107.1:0-6367 GCA_030668805.1 Desulfobacterales bacterium | reverse complement strand
CGGCCCTGGCAAAGGCCCGGGCAAGCTCGACAATTTTTGTGGCCGAAAGCCCTGTAATCCCGGATACGGTCTCAGGCGCATATTTGGTCAAGACCAAGCGCTTGAAGCCCATGTACTTCTTGCCACTGGCGTCACTCCAGTCTTTAAACCCAAAGGTATGGTTTCTTATGAAGTTCGAGTCGTATAAGGATTCTTTTACGATCACGTGGGCCAGCCCCAAGGCCAGGGCCGCTTCAGTTCCGGGATTTATAGGGTACCAATTGTCTGCTTTGGCCGCTGTATTGGAGAGGCGTGGCTCAATCTGAACCACAGTGGCCCGGTCTTTCAAATCGCCGGATCGCCAAATGCTGTGAGCTCTAATAACGCGTACGGGTGAGCCCCAACCTTCTATGAGACCACTTCCGAAACTCAGGATGAAGTTTGTACGTTCCAGGTCGTAGCCTACCGAAGCCGTATCCCCCTGCATGAGGCCCATGGCCAATTCATATGTATCTTCAGCAGAAGCTGTGCGGATGAAATTCGGTGACCCATAGGCCTTCAGGAAGCGATCAAACAACTGTGGGACGGTTCCCCGATCACAACCCAGAATACAAGCCACTGTATGGGTCTGACCTTTCCGGCGCAGATCCCCAAGCTTCTGCACTACCTCATTGATGGCTTCATCCCAGGTGATTCTCTCAAACTGTCCCGAACCCCGCTTCCCAACCCGTCTTAGAGGGCTCGGGGCTCGCCAGGGGCCATACAGGAATTGCAGGCCGGCTGCCCCCAGGGGGCAGATACCCCCGCTGTTGATAGGATATC
This sequence comes from Desulfobacterales bacterium, assembly GCA_030668805.1. Lineage (GTDB taxonomy): Bacteria > Desulfobacterota > Desulfobacteria > Desulfobacterales. The sequence continues at coordinate 5,566 of DAOVEU010000107.1, read as the reverse complement.
CCTCTCTCCCTTCAATTTTCGTGACGCGGTCGGCAACTTTTCTTACCGTGATACCGCAGCCACCCGGGCAAAGGTTGCAGACCGAGTCTAGGTGTGTAACTTCGCCTTCTTCAGGAACCGGAACCCAGGGCCAGTTCTGCGTCCAGATGGAAGAATCATCTGTTAACTTCCAGGGCAGGGGTGAGAGACTAATGCCTGCACCGGCCCCAAGCGCGAATCCAACCGCGAGTTCTATAAAAGTTCTTCTGTCCAATTTCATAGGTCTACCCCTTAGTTTAGCGCCTCATCCCCCTCCCAAATCCTTCCCCGTCAAGGGGGAGGCCAGGGTGGGGGTGTGCTCTATTTGTGACAAACAAAGCAGGTGTTATTGGTGCCCCTTTTCTCGTGGCACTCTCCGCAGTCATCCATCTTCATGCGAGCGGCATCATCCAGCTTCATGCGAGCGGCATCATCCATGTTCAAGCGGTCCCAGCCGTTCTTCGACATACCTGCAATGTTCCAGCCCCAGATATCACGACTGTACTTGGTGAGACGATTATACTGGTAAGGCCTCGTGTGATCCGATTTCTCCATGGGTTCGTGACAGATAACGCATTCCAGTTCGGCCATTTTCACGTGGGCTGCATGAGAAAAAAACACACAGTCGGGCTGGCGGGCATATATTAGCCACGGAATCTCCTTGCCTGGCTCAACATATTCTTTGATAAACTTCGCCTCTTCAGGATGCTCTCCCATTGCCTCTTCGTGGCACTCGGCGCAATTTTCCAGCTTAGGGATCCCAGAGAAGCTCCCATCCTCACGGAAGTAATGGCAGCTTTCGCAGCCTTCATCCACGGCTTCTTGATGGATCTTATGGCTGAAGTCGATGGGCTGTTCTTTTTCAGAATAAAGGAGTGGCGGGAAGATCACCCATCCGACAAAAAGATTCGACACAAAGCCTACAAGAAATGCAGCGATGGGTATGAGAAATCGCCAGGTGCCCGGTTTCTCTGGTTTACGGGTCGCTTCGACGGTAGCATGTTCTGCGGCTTGCTCATCTTGAGATACGGCTTGCTTTTTTTCTTCTGTTGTGCTCATGGAAACTCCAAATTGTTAAGTTTTTTAATCCACAGATTACGCAGATTACACAGATTTTCGTGAGTTATTGGGTTAAATTCCCCGAAGCTTGCTTCGTTTAGATTGCGAAAATCAGACCCGCCTGCCATCGCCAGGTACAGCAACCAGCTTGAATGCCAGCATGCGTGGCAATGGCGGGCAGGTACGCGATACCCCGTAGCTTGCTGCGGGGTAGTTCATGGTTGAGTGATGGTTGTCCAAACCTAATTTTGTAATCCCGAGATGCCCACTTGCGTGGGGGGTGTACCAAAAAAAGAATTTTTTCAGTTAAATGAAACCTAATGGTGAAAATATTTCAACTCATGCCCTAAAATGTTCCGTCCCCTTTACCCCGAAGCCCTGATTTTGTCAAGGAAAAATCAGAGTAAGACTATAAAACTCAAGTCTTTTACTCCAAATCACAGGACTAGTATTCCTCAGCTATGGGGCCGAATTTGGGCGCTTCGCCCCAATTGGAACACTTTTCTTGCTATCCACTACTGCAACACTCCGTGAACGGTTATGGAAGTTTTTGGCACAGAATGAGGAAAAAGACTACTTGCATGAATTCGATGAGACATCCGAGAGCATAAAGGGGGGCATGCTTGTGGAAGACAAATTGCCATGCAAATAGTGCCGCTGTTAGTAGAAGAGAGATTTGCAGTACCTTCACATAAAGGCGTGCATCAGCCGGTCTTTGCCTTGCTGAGAACGCCAGGAAAGCCCGGGTGCCCGGCACGCTGATTGCGAGGGAAAACCAGAACTTCTCCGTGGGGAAAAAGACCATCGGCCAATCGTAGCGAGCAAAAGCCTTGTTTACGAAAAGGATAGGCCAGTCCGGATTTACCAGAAAAAGGACCATCACGGCCACATAAATCATGGCCATCAACTCGAACGACCACCGGACTCCTTTTGGGAGACGCGCTGTTTCTAATCGGCTCACGACTTCTATTGCTTTTGAGACCCAGCCATTTTTTCAAGGATGTCCTTTTTTAGGGCATTAAGGTCCTCGCGTGTAATACGTGCCCCTTTCATGCCTCCGTTTAGAGCAATTTCAGACAGATAGCCATGACCGTCCTCTGTGACCAGCAGGTCTATATGGGCATAAGGAAACTTCCCCCGCTCCATCACGCTGTGGCACAGGCCAAGGTGGGCGTTAGTGAGGGTATACGGCCTGCTGGTCCCGCCTGCTGTGAGGTTCATTCTGAAGTTATTCTGATTTTCTCGCGTGTAAGCTTCGTAATAGTCACCTGCTACAATGACGCGCAAATCTGTGTAAGTCTCAAGAAATGGCTGCAACACAAAAGGGTATGAACGGGTGTTAAGCGAAACATGGTTATATAAGGCTTCTATACTGTTCCATCGATGGACCCCGAACCCGCATTGCAGGTGGTCCTCTTTTGTGACTACCGTGCCGATGCCATGCTGATTATAGGTGTTAATGGCATGCATGAGGTCTACCCGCCTGGCAATTATAAGGGTGTGGGGGATCATCCACTGCCGAAGGGATAGGGCCTGCGCCACCTTGGAATGGCCCAGGGTTTGGGAGAGGGCAGAGGGGAAGAACCGAACCCCTCTTTCCAGAAGATCGATGAAGGCGCGGTGCTTTACGTTCTTGAAGCTAAGCATCCCTATGAAGCAGTCGCCTGCATTCAGCTCATCATAGTGCTCTTTTAGTTCGCGGTTTGTCCGGATGATCACAGATATCGCATCCTTAAGCGCTCAGTTGTGAGTTCATGTTGTTTCTGACAGGAAATATGTTGCCAAATATTAAATGAAAGTGAGCTAAAGTGAGCTAAAGTGCCTAAAGTGAGCTAAAGTTATCATAATAGTTCAGCCCCTATTGTCATTTCGAACGAATGTGCCCACCCTGGCGCGACATGAGAATAATATCAGTACTATATAAGAACCCGGTCTGGGCCAGGGAGAAATCTTGCTCGGAAAGTAACAGATCGAAATCTGAAATCCAACGCTGTCTTTATACTTAACTTTAGGCATTTTAGGCACTTCGAACTTTAGGCACTTTTTTCTTCCAACGCAAGCTCAATCAGCCGGTCCAAAAGCTGACCGAAAGAGATCCCGGCCGTCTTTGCAGCAAGCGGAAAAAGGCTCACGGGCGTCATGCCCGGGATGGTATTGGTTTCCAACACATAAATGATGTCATCATGGATGATCATATCCGTGCGGCTATAGCCACGACAGCAGAGGGCTCGATGGGCGGTGGCAGCATACGATTGGGCACGGTCAGAGAGCGTCTCACTGATACGGGCCGGACAGATCTCACGGGTAGCCCCCTCCCTGTACTTTGCCTCGTAATCAAAGAATGCATAGCCGGATTCAGGGATGACCTCCACAATAGGAAGTAGCTGGAGGTTGTGATTCCCAAGAACGCCTCCTGTGATCTCGGTTCCTTCCAGGTAAGTCTCCAGGATTACGTACGGACCATATTGAAAGGCCCTGTTAAGGGCCTCTGGTAACTCCTGTGGGGTCTGCACTATACTGGTGCCGATACTCGATCCGCCGTACCGCGGCTTAACAACCAGCGGAAACCCCACTTCTCCGGCCAAGACTTCCGGATCATAAGTTTGTCCGCGCACGAGAACTTCAAACGGTGGCACGGGGAGCCCTGCCTCTTTGTAAAGACGTTTTGAACTCCATTTATCCATGGCCAAGGCGCTTCCCAGCACGCCCGAACCCTGATAGGGGATATGAAGGAGATCGAGAAGACCCTGGACGGTGCCGTCTTCCCCATAAGGCCCGTGCAGGACAATGAATGCCACATCAATGCGGGATGCATCGGCCACGAGTTTTCCGAGGTCGGTGGCGGGGTCATAGCGTGCAATGTCGTACTTGCCCTTATCGAGGGCGTCGTACACCTGGTTGCCACTTTTGATGGAAATGTCACGCTCGGAGGAAATACCGCCCGCAAGCAAGGCCACTCTTAATCTTGATGCCTGGAAATTCTTACAATATGTTAAAATCATAAGCCTTTTAGGGCAGCCGATTTCTGGCCTACATATGGAATAATGGAATGATGGAATAATGGGGACAGAAGCGGAATAACATCATTTTTTTATGTTCAAAATTTATACCCACTATTCCAGTTTTCCACTATTCCAATATTCCAATTGGGGCGGAGCCCCAAAGTTTTCATTGACCCATAAGATTCTTTTTGGCCTTGAGGAATTCGTCCATTGTAATCAAATCTTCTTTGAGCAGGTTGGCCAGTTTGTTCAGTTCCTCGACACGAAGAATTGCAGGATCCACAAGTTGTTTGGGGGCTTCAGGGGCCAAATAATCGATAGTGAGTGGTCCCTGGGGCTGCCCGAGTTTAAGACTTGCAAGCCCTCCAAACAGCGTTACTTCTACAGTGCGTCCCTGGAAGACAGGGTCCTTGAGAGCATCTGTCAATTTTTTGCCCCGCCTTTTTATAAAGTACCACCAGAGGCCCCATGATCCAATGATGAGCACGCCCACACCGGCCAGGATCCAGGGCAGGTAGTTGATAACAGTCCTGAAAAAGATCGTAAGGGCACCGAGACCGAGGATCAAGAGAACGTGAAAAAAAAGGATAAAATAGGCCAACAGGACGCCCCTAAAGACACTTTCCTGTGACTGCGACAAGTTGTGAACTTTATTCATCATTGTTCCACCCTCTGGCGGGACACTCCGTACACTTTGGATTTCTCTTCAAGCAAAATGTGTGCCCGACGTGGACCAGGAGTGCATGGTACTCATTAAACATGGGAGCGTCAGGCTCAAGACAGTCCATAAAAAAGTCGCGCACTTCATCGTAAGACGTCTCTTCAGGGATGAGATTGTGCCTGAAGAGGATTCGTCTTGTATAGGCATCTACAACAAAGGTCGGCTTGTTCCCAGCGTAAAGTAGAATGCTGTCTGCGGTCTCCGGTCCGATCCCATTGATGGATAGCAACCTGCTTCGCAAGGTGTCAACGTCATCGGCAAGAAGGTGATCAAGGTCACCAGCACTTTCCTGAACAAGGAACCGGACAAAGTGTTTCAACCGCCTGGCCTTTATGTTGTAATACCCTGCGGGCCTGATCACAGTTGCTAAATGTTCGACCGGCACGTGATAGAGCGCGTACGGTGACAGGAGGCTTCTTGCTTTCAGGTTGGTTATGGCCTTTTTTACATTTCGCCAGGCCGTGTTTTGGGTAAGAATGGCACCAACAACGACCTCAAAGGGAGAATCTCCCGGCCACCAGTGACGGGGGCCGCAGGCCTTGTATAATTTGCTGTAAAGATCCAACAAAATCGTCTTCCTATCAAACATGAGGGATCAGGAACCGAAGCGCTCCACCAGCTCTTTCTCATAACGTTGTGCCTTTTCCAGACCGGTAGAGGTTCCGCGCAGCATATTTAGCTTCATGATAAGGAAATTTAGCTTCTTGAGTTGACGATATTTCTCTTTTGTATCTTCCATCCCGGCCAGGAGGTCTTCGGTCTTGGC
>DAOVEU010000219.1:0-4384 GCA_030668805.1 Desulfobacterales bacterium | reverse complement strand
GAGGATCGGAGAGCGGATCTGGAACCAGGAGAGATTATTTAATATTCGGGCCGGATTTGACCATACCCATGACACCCTTCCCGAGAGATTCCTTATAGAACCGATCCAGGACGGCCCGGCCCAGGGACAGATCAGCAAGGTGGATGAGATGCTTCCCAGGTACTACGATCTTCGTGGCTGGAGCGAGACAGGTGACCCGCTGCCTGAAACCTTAAAGGCGTTGGAACTGGAAGGGCAGTAAGTGATCACGGGCTCCTTTTGTCTCTCACAGAGCGCACAGAGGCACTGAGTTTTTGAGCAGATTTCCTGAGAGGGGAAATCTGCCCAAACTGCCATCCCGCTCACGCGGGAGATCATTATCCTTGAAAAACTGTCTTACTGAATGAATTTCAATAAGCCTTTGCTCTAGGATGGCAATTGCAGGATCAATATCGTCCGCCGGCGGCGGACTGAGCTCTTGGCCTGATTTTTCCTGCTCAAAAAATCAGGCCAAAAAAATCATCTCTGTGATCTCTGCGGGCTCGAGCGACCAAGGGGAGCGGGCGAGAGATTCTTAAGCCTGTGACCAGAAAGCAAGGGTAGTTGCATGCCAAGGATAAAGATCGATCATAACAAATGCACGGGTTGCAGGCATTGTGAGATCGCCTGTTCTCTGAATCATGTGACCGGTATAGCCAATCCTCGAAGGGCTCGAATCCGGGTCTTTCGTGAGGGAAATATCTTTTTCCCTGTGATTGCCGGTCCCTTTGTGGATGCGGCTTGCACCTCAAAGGTTGACATAAAAATAGGTGATCAGATTTACGATATGTGTTTGCTCTGCCGGGCTTCCTGCCCACAGAAATCCTTTTTCATAGAGGCTGAGACCGGTTTTCCCCTAAAGTGCGACTTTTGTGGTATTCCTCCCAATCCTTCCTGTGTACGCTGGTGCAATTCAGGAGCATTGGAATTGGTAGATGATTAAAGATTTAGGGATTGAGGAATTGGGGAATTGGGGAATTGGCCAATTGAAGAATCAATCCCTTAATTCCTCAATTCCTCAATTCCTAAATTCCCCAATCTTGTGACATGAATCACATCAATAACAACCATAACGTCGTTGGTGCAGTGATGGTCGTGGGTGGAGGCATAGCCGGTATTCAGGCATCCATGGATTTGGCTGACGCTGGTTTTTATGTCTATCTCGTCGAAAGATCCTCGGCCATAGGGGGCGTCATGGCCGGTCTTGATAAGACCTTCCCGACCAATGATTGTTCTATTTGAATCCTGGCCCCCAGGCTCGTGGAGTCTGCCAGACATCCCAACATCGAAATCATTACCAATGCCACATTAAGGGACGTTTCAGGAACTGCCGGAAACTTCACGGTTAAAGTGCTGAAACAACCCCGTTACGTGGATGAAACAAAATGCACGGCATGTGGGGTTTGCGCCACGTATTGCCCTGTTCCGGCCCCCGACCCCTATAATGAGAATTTGTCCTATCGCAAGGCGATCCACATCGCTTATGCTCAGGCGGCGCCCTCTGCCTATGTGGTTGATCCTAAATATTGCCTGTTTTTGAATAAGCAAGAGTGCAAGCAGTGTACCCGAACTTGTGAAGCCCAGGCTATCAATTTTGATCAAAAGCCAGAGGTTTTGACCTATCATGTGGGGGCACTTATCTTGTCCCCAGGCTTCTCGACCTTTGATCCCGCGCGGGTGCCTGTCTATCATTACGCCGATTCCCCCAATGTTGTTACAGGCAAGGAGTTTGAGCGCGTCTGCTGTGCCTCGGGGCCATACACGGGCAAAATCCTGAGACCTTCAGACCTGAGAAAGCCCGACAAGATAGCTTTTGTTCAATGTGTGGGCAGCAGGGACAGGAGTTCCGCCAATCCTTACTGTTCATCAGTGTGCTGTAAGTATGCGGTCAAGGATGCGATCGTGGCCTTAGAGCATGAGCCTGATCTTGACATCACCATATTCTTTATGGACATGCGTATGTATGGCAAGGGTTTTGAGACTTTCTACGAGCGTGCCAGGGCTGAAGGAGTGAAATTTGTGCGAAGCAGGATTTCTGATATCAAAGAGGATCCTGAAACGAAAGATCTCACTTTAAAGTATGTGACAGAGGAAGGCTCCTTGAGAAAGGATAACTTCAACCTGGTTGTGCTCGCTCACGGGCTCGAGGCCCCTGAAGGAAACAGTGCCCTTGCCCTGGCCACAAGCATTCGGCTTAATCAGTACAACTTTTGTGAAACCAGCCTGTTTTCACCCCTTGATGCCACCAGAAAGGGAATATTTGTGGCCGGTGGGTTTCAAGGGCCAAAATCTATACCGGACAGCGTTGTTCAAGCCGGTGGCGCCGCGGCGTCGTCAGCAGAACTGTTGGCGTCTGCCCGCGGTACTCTGGTATCGGAAAAGGCATATCCCGATGAGCGCTCAGATCCTGACGAACCAGCGAAAATAGGGGTATTCGTATGTCACTGTGGCAAGAATATTGGAGCGGTTGTAGACGTACAGGAGGTAAAGAAATACGCAGGCACCCTCGCTGATGTGATTATGGTCGAGGATAATCTTTACTCCTGCTCACAGGATACCCAGGCTTTGATTCGGGAGACGATTGTCAAGCATGGACTCAATCGCATTGTGGTGGCTGCCTGCACGCCCAGAACCCATGAGCCGCTCTTCCAGGATACAATTAGGGAGGCGGGCCTTAATAAATGTCTTGTTGAAATGGTGAATATCCGGGATCAATGCTCGTGGGTCCACATGCACGAAAAGGAGGCAGCCACTCAAAAGTCAAAGGAACTGATTCGGATGGCTGTTGCCAAGGCCAGGCTGATCCAGCCACTACCCGAATCCATCATAAAAGTCATCCGCAAGGGGCTGATTGTTGGCGGCGGGCTCTCGGGTATGACTGCGGCCCTCAGCTTGGCCCGACAGAGCTTTGAATGTTATCTGATCGAAAGGTCCTCTGAACTCGGTGGAAATCTCCGGCACACCTATTTTACCCTGGAGGGATCCGATCCCCAGGAATACCTCAGTCGGGTGATCCGGGAAGTGATAGATGACGAGAATATTCATGTCTTCACCGGAACCACCATACAAGAGATTGACGGTTTTGTTGGAAACTTCAGGACAGTCCTGTCTTGCGGGGATGGGGAGAACGGAAGGACAATAGACATAGAACATGGCACTATTATCGTTGCCACGGGTGCAATGCCTTATGAACCGGATGAATATCTGTACGGCAGGCACGAAAATATCCTGCTTCAGCAGGCCCTTGAGGAAAGACTGGCCCTTCAGAGACTCGACCCCAAAGACCTGAACCATGTGGTCATGATCCAGTGCGTGGGCTCTAGAGACAAGAGCCATCCCTATTGCAGCGCCGTCTGCTGCGGGCAAGCGATCAAGAACGCCCTGAAGATCAAAGAGATCAATCCTGATGCCAATGTAACCATCCTGTATCGGGACGTCATGACTTACGGATTCAGTGAGGATTACTACGTTCTGGCCAGGGACCGTGGCATCGTGTTTATCCGGTACAGCCCAGACCGCAAACCCCGAGTGGAGGACCTTGACGGAAGGCTCAGGGTTACAGTGCAACATCCGCTTATGAAGAAGAACCTCATCATCGACACTGATCTCCTGGTCTTAAGCACTGCCATGGTGCCCTATGAAAATTCGCAACTGGTTAAGCTCTTAAAGGTGCCCCTTTCGGCCGACCAATTCTTTTTGGAATCCCATGCGCAATTGAAACCCGTAGATTCTTATGTGGACGGCATCTATCTTTGCGGCATGGCCCAGTTTCCCAAACCGATCGATGAGTGCATTGCCCAGGCCAAGGCAGCAGCATCCAGAGCTGCTATCTTGTTGGCAAGGGGGTATGTGACAGCAGAGCCCATTGTTTCGTCTTGCGACATTGAACAATGTATAGGTTGTGGTATCTGTGAATATCTGTGTCCTTACAGTGCCATCAGATTAAAGAAGATAGGCAAACTAAAAAAAGCGGAAGTAGTTACGGCTGCCTGTAAGGGATGTGGTGTTTGCGCCTCCTATTGTCCTTCAAGGGCCATCACCATGGGCCGTTTTACGGATGATCAGATCACAGCCCAGATAAAGGCCTTTGGGGAAGGGAGTTAGTCATTGGTCATTGGTTGAGTAGTTGAGTGGTTGAGTGGTCGAGCAAAGTTGAATCATTTACCCACTCAACTACTCAACGACTCATCGTTCGCTTAATAAATTCGTACTTAGATTAATTCTTGTTTCAGGTTTCAGGTTTCAGGGCACATGTAGGTTTCAGGTGTCAGTGTTCAGGTGTCAGGAAAATTAAACGGCAGTGCTGAAACCTGATTGTCCCTGACACCTTCATATGTCCTGACACCTGACACCTCAATCCTCGGGT
>DAOVEU010000030.1:0-10558 GCA_030668805.1 Desulfobacterales bacterium | reverse complement strand
TAAATGATATTTTAGAGGAAACAGAAGAATTAATTAAGATTTTCGTTACGAGTATCAAAACGGCTGCAAAGAAACAGAAATAGCCGTTGAATGTTCGGTATTGGATATTCGTTTTTCATTCGATGTTGGACGTTCGATGTTCATCTTTCAAAACAATTGCGTACGGCATAAATGTAACCTGTGAACGTTTACAAAACAACTTAGCGCTTATGCCCCCTCACCCCTGGCCCAGACCGGGTTTTTACATGGCACCGCTTATTATTCTGGTGTCGCGCCCCTGGCCCAGACCGGGATGTTGAAAGACTGCGGTCCCTCTTTTCCTGTCGCGCCAGGGCAGGCAGGGCGGGCCAAACCCTGTGGGCTCCGGCTCGGAGAGCCTACGCCTGGAGAGGGGAGAGGGCGGGGTGAGGGGGTCGTCGATGTTTTCCTTGATTTATTCATTGTTCACGATTATGTTATGAAATAAGGTGTACTTAGCCCATCTTGAGGGCAACTCGTAACCAAGAACCTAGCACCCTTCGGGCGAACCAGATGCTTGTTTCTGGATACTGGATTGTGAATATAACTAGCACATCAACAAATTTGAAATGTCAAAAAGCTGGAATTGAGCCCGCCTGTGCGGATCTACGACATCCAGCATCAAGCACCCAGTATCCAGTATCGTCTTGGTTCGTATAGCCTATCCTATGGTCTCAAAAGCATTTGGCAAAAAGAAATCTCCAGGATTAACTATACCATGCGCCTCACAAGAATAGCCCTGGTCGCGCTTCTCATAATAGCCGTTGCCATGCCAAGTGGCTCTGAAGGCTATCTATTTGCCTCATCTTATATCTACTTGACAACCAAGGAAGAAAAGGAGCTGGGCAAGAAACTCATGCTCTATGTCAAGAAACACCTTGTGCTCATTGAAGATCCTTCTATTATAAACTATGTCAACAGGATAGGCCAGTACATTGTGACCCAGCTCCCGTCCCCACCCTTTGATTTTCATTTCTACGTTGTCAAGGAAAATGTTTACAATGCCTTTGCCGCCCCCGCAGGCCACGTATTCATTAACAGCGGGCTCCTTGCTGCCATGGACAGCGAAGAAGAATTAGCTGGTATTCTCGGCCACGAGATTGCCCATGTGTTATGCCGCCACATCTCCGAACAGATAGAGCGGTCCAAGAAAATCGGTCTTGCCACGCTGGCCGGTGTTCTGACCGGGATCTTTCTGGGCGGAAGTGGCGCGGCCGCAGCCGCTATTACCACCAGTTCGATTGCGGCCGGCCAGTCCCTTACCCTCAAGTACAGCCGTGAGAACGAGGAGGAAGCCGACCAGGTCGGACTCAAATACCTGACCAAGGCCGGATACGGCAGTGAAGGGCTCCTGAAGGTATTACAAAAGATACGCGCCAAACGATGGTTCGGCCCTGAACATATCCCGTCTTATGTAACTACCCACCCGGCCATTGAAGCCAGGATGGCTTACCTTGACACATGGATCCAGACCCACCCTGAAGCGGCCAAATCGGTTCGTCCTGTAGATCCGACAGGCTTCCGTAAAATCCGCACTAAGTTGATCGCCCTTTACGGGGATGCTGGGGCAGCCCACAGCACATTTGATTCCGAACTCCGAAAAGACCCTGAAAACGCCCTGGCATATTATGGCAAAGGGCTTGTCCTCAACCGAGACGGTAAGAGGCAAGAGGCAGTGGAAAACCTAAAAAGGGCCATGCAATTCCGCCCTCTGGATTCAGACATTGTCCGGGACCTGGGCAAGACCTATTTTCACATGGGCAACTATGCCAACGCGTTGAAGACTCTAAAGGGGGCTCTTGCCTTCAGCCCAAAAGACCCGGAGGGATGGTTTCTCTTAGGGCGAGCGCAAATGGAGATGGGGGATCTGCAAGGGGCCCTGAATAGCTTCAAGACTCTGGTGAACACGGCACCCGATTATTTGCCCGGCACCTATTATTTAGGGGAAACCTACGGAAAGCTTGGCAATCTTGGGGAAGCCCACTACCACCTCGGAATCTACTATAAGGAAAGAGGACGATTCAAGAATGCGAAATTCCACCTGAATCGTGCCCTCAATTTGCTGGCCAAAGACAGCGAAAGGAAACAAACCATTGAGAAGGCCCTTAAAGAGCTTTCGGGGGCTCAAGGGCACGATCGTAATGAGAAAAGTGCATGGTAAAGGTCCCTCGCCCCTGGGTGGCAGACCGGAGGGCCGTTGAATAACCAAACATTTTGGACAAAGGTATGGTTGCGTCTATGATCTGGACCTCACCCCTTTGTTCCAAGTGTTCAATCTTGCCTCCCCGTGCATTGATATCGCCTATCACATCTCCCATGAAGGACCCGGGGACCAGGATCTCCACAGCCATGATTGGTTCCAGCAGAAGCGGTCTGGCCTTGTGAAGCCCCTCCTTGCAAGCCATGGAGGCAGCGACCTTGAAGGCCAAATGGGTGGAAACAGATTCTTTGTACGTGCCACCAACCAGGGCAACCGCCACATCCACAACAGGATATCCCATAAGTACGCCGCTTTCAAACGATTCCATCACACCCTGTTCAACAGCCGGAACGAATTCTGCCGGCAACGATTCGTCGGGTAAGCTGTTTACAAACCAATTCCCCCTGCCACGCTCTCTGGGTGTCAGCTCAAGTGCCACCTCGCCAAAATGACGAATCCCCCCAATCTCTTTTTCAAATACGGCAACTGCTTGGGCCGCCTGCTCCACGGTTTCCTTATAGACAACATGAGGCTTGCCCACATTGACCTGTGTATGAAAGTCACGCTTTAGACGGCCCACCAGGATCTCCAGGTGAAGCTCTCCCATACCAGAGATGATCATCTGCCCTGTGTCCTCATCATGCTTGACCCGAAACGTAGGGTCTTCAGCCTCAAGCTTGCCAAGGGCCTGCTCTATTTTTTCCTGATCAGCATGCGTTCTGGGCTCCACAGCCACAGAGATCACAGGCTCGTAGGCATCGATCGATTCAAGCACAATGGGGTTTGACGGATCACAAAGGGTGTCGCCAGTGCCCGATGCCTTCAGGCCTACAACGCCCACGATGTTTCCGACACGCGCCTCACTGATACGCTCGCGCTTGTTGGCGTGCATAGCAAGAATCCTTGCGACTTTTTCCTTTGTCTGTCTGGTGGGATTGAGGATTTCGTCACCTGTATTTAGCCGGCCCGAATAGACCCGCACATAGTTTAATCTCCGGCCCTGGTCCATCATGACCTTAAACACCAAAGCGGCCAGGGGTGACCGGTCCGAAGGGTCGGCCTTCTTCACTTGCCCTGTTTCGGGGTCTACCCCCTCCACGGGCGGCACGTCGAGAGGACTCGGGAGAAAGTCAACAATACCATCCAAGAGCGGCTGTATACCCTTATTCCTGAGAGCAGCGCCACAAAAAACAGGAACAAGCGTCAGCGAAGTGGTGGCCTTTCGGATGCTGGGAACAAGCATCTCAGGCGTCACTGGGGCTTCGGCAAGATAAGCCTCCATTATTTGATCGTCAATCTCTGCCACTGATTCAAGGAGCTTTTCCCGATATTCAAGAGCTGTTTCCATCAAACCTTCGGGAATACTTGTGACCCTGAAAGTTGCTCCCAGGGTCTCTTCATCCCAGATAAGCTGTTTCATACTTGGGAGATCAATCACCCCTTGAAAGGATTCCTCAATCCCCACTGGTATCTGCATGATGAGGGGCTCGGCACCCAGACGATCGTGCATCATCTGAACGGTTCCAAAAAAATCAGCACCGGCACGATCCAGCTTATTCACAAAGGCAATCTTGGGCACACCGTATTTGTCCGCCTGGCGCCAGACCGTCTCTGACTGGGGCTGTACACCCCCAACCGCACAGAATACGCCAATCGCCCCATCTAAAACCCTGAGGGACCGCTCTACCTCAATGGTAAAATCGACATGTCCCGGTGTATCAATAATATGGATCTCGGCCCCCTTCCAGTGGCAGGTTGTCACTGCCGAGGTGATGGTGATTCCGCGCTCTTGCTCGTCCGGCATCCAGTCCATGACCGCTTCACCATTGTGGACCTCACCCATCTTGTAGGATCGACCCGTATAGTAGAGTATACGCTCTGTGATGGTAGTCTTACCTGCATCAATATGGGCAATGATGCCGATGTTTCGAATCTTGCTGATAGGTAAGCTTTTTTCCATTGGTTAGTCGTTATTCGAAAACCGTTATCCGTTCTAAGATTCACGAGTCAGATCGGCGTACAACCTAAATGAGTCCGATCACCTTATCTCGCCCGCTCCTCTTGGCCTGTTAAATAGCTTCACGGAAGAGCACGAATTTTTCAGGTGATTATCCACAAGTCATGATAACGATTCATGATTATTAGCCTGTTATTTAACAGGCTGAATCGCTTGAGATCTCAGAGCCACCAGAGAAACACACTTTGTCTGATTTTTTGACCCCGGTTAAATAGGCTTCGCCCGAGTTTAATATGCTTCGCATTCAACGGGGCAAGCATTTAACGGGGCAAGGACGAAAAATCAGACAAAACGCTCAGCCCCTGGCGGGGCATATGATCGTTTCAGATATCCCGAGCAGCGCGAGAGACGGCTTGTTGAGCTGAATTCCCCTCCCTGCCCTGTGGAATGCGCAGCATATTCCTCCGGGGTCAGGAATTCAGCTCAAGAACTCCTTGCCCTGTTAGATGATATGACAGCTGACGCCATGAACATATCTCCAACTCTCTAACTGGAGGCCCTGCAAATGAATGTGCCGTTGTATCTAACAGGGTGAACCTCTGTGGGCTCTGTGAGAGATAAGTATTTCGTATTTCCTATTTTATCATAAGCATGTCTGGGCTAAAAGGAAATCGAATATCTATGTGACCTGCCAGTGTTTTGGCCTCACGCCCCTCGATCAGGATCTTTACAGCCTCGATCTCCGGGATATTGAGGGCCAGGGTATTGACAATAGAAAATATCGTGAACATCTCGCACAAGCTACCCCCAGGATGCTTGTCGCTAATGGCCCTGTCAAAATCTACATACGCAATACCATCTTCGGCCACATAAAGAGCTAAAAGCCTTGTTTTGGCTGGAACAGTGGGCAGGAGGTCACCCTCTGGCCCCTCAATCAAGGCATGGACTATGCTTCTGGCGCGCTCAACCACCGCATCCTGTTGCACCAGGTTGCGTTCTTCAGCACTGAGAAACCGATGCTCAGGACCCAAAAAATAAAGGTGGGTCCTCACCTTAGCCAGTTTTGGGAGAAACTTCCTGGGCATGGGCTCGGGCCCCTCTTTCGTGTCCGTCGATAAAAAAAGCCTGTAACTATAAGCGAGGAGTCCTCCTGCAACAACGCAAAAAACCATCAGCGCTGCCAGGCCATAACGCTTGATTTTCATGTTATCTGTGTAGTCGTCTTCATAAGGCGAAAAGTTAACAAATGAGTCAAGTTTTGTAGCGTACGTTGTTTGTAAACTCTGGCAGATACTGGATACTGGTCACTCGATACTGGATTGAATAAGAAAGCTTTTCCTTTTTTGCTATCCAGTATCAAGCATCCAGCAACCAGGATCGCGAAGCCTCGTCTTATTTGTCACAGCCGCTGGTTTGAGTCAAGGCTGAACGTATTTTTCTCATGGAATTTGCTTCTTTGAACCACAAGGGCTCGCCCAAGAATAACTTCGCAGAATTCGCGCTCAGATTTGGGTTAGATTTGGTCGATGCGAACGAGCAAAACCACCCCAGAGGAATATGCTTCGCATTCCACAGGGCAGGCAGGAATAGCAGGCTATTTCGCGGATTTTGCGCCTGCCCTGGTGCTATGTGACAGACTGGCTAATGTACTTTGTTTTCCGTAAGAACCGGAAAATTACCTCACTAAAGTGTATAGACCAGCCTGCCCTGGCGCGATGTGCTCAAATCAGCCGACAAGGTGTACGGGGTGCTGCATGCTCGGATCAGCCGATTGAGCCTATAAGCCAGGTCTGGGCCAGGGGTCTGGGCCAGGGAGTGAGTATCGGGCAAGGGTAGCCTGAAGCTGAGATGCGAAAATGGGAAGTTATTTTTGGGCGAGCCCTTATGTCCTGTGACGGCTTCTTGCTTGACACACAACTCTAGTTCTCATATATCCCTCATTTATGGTGGAATTTTTTCAATCTGTGCGATTACCTGAAAAATCCCCCTAAATCCCCCTTTACAAAAGGGGGACTTTCAGGAATTCCCCCCTTTCTTAAAGGGGGGCAAGGGGGGATTTTAATTGCATTGCCAAGACCATCAACGTACTAACTGCACAGGTCGATTTTTTTGGTGCCTCAGCGACCGCTCCAAAAGATCGCCCGTTCAATCCGGCCTTCCTTTTGTTAGACAACAACTCTGGTATGATGCGAAAAGAACCATTAGAAAGTACCCTCTTTAGAAAGCTGTCCTTGCTATATTCCGAGATGGAGGAGGCCTACAACCAGGCAGCCTGCAAGATCGGCCTCTTCTGCCGGGGATGTCCTGACAATTGCTGCACCAGCCATTTCCAGCACCATACGTATATAGAATGGGCTTACCTTTGGAAGGGGATACGATCCCGTCCCGATGAGAAACAGCGGGAGTTTATGAACAGAGCTAGGGAGTACGTCAAACAGAGCCGAGGTCTCCTGGCTCAGGGCCTGAAACCCCGCATCATGTGTCCCTTGAACGATAACGGGCTTTGCCAGCTTTACGAATACAGGCTCATGATCTGCCGCATGCATGGGGTCCCGAACAGCTTTGTCAGGCCGGATGGTAAAAAGATGAGTTTTCCCGGCTGCTTCAGGTGCCAGCAGCTTTACTCGCATTTGGACGAGGCCCCCGTTCTGGACAGAACAGGTTTTTACCGGAATCTGGCCTCGTTGGAGATGGCCTTTGTTGGACGGAACATCAAGACCTTGCCCCGGGTTAGTTTGACTCTGGCCGAAATGCTGGTCCAGGGACCGCCCGGAATCTAGCCAGGGAGAGGGCGGGGTAAACCCTGGCCCAGACCGGGTTTTGATATAGCACAGCTTATTGCCCTAGTGTCGCGCCAGGGCGGGCCCGCCCCTACGCCCGCCCGCCTTGCCTGAGCGCTCGCGACCCGCCTGCCATCGCCAGGCACAGCATACAGCTCAAACGCCGGCATACGTGGCAATGGCGGGCAGGTGGCGGGCAGGTAGGGGCGGCTTTATGCCGACCGCATTCCTCTTAATATCTTCTCAGAGGCGGTAAAGTCTTCTGGTGTATTAATGTTAAAGAAGGAAATGAGGTGGGGGTCTGCTGGTCTAAGCTGGGCCTCCGGGATCTCTTTCACCTTGACCTTTGGAAAGAACTTCAGGATCTTAGGATCTTCGTTCTTGAGCTGACGCTCAATCGGTTTTATACATCGCTTTGAATAAATGGCGCACAACGGCTGATTACCCTCCTCCGTGACAGGTATGATTACATCCCACTTTGGTTCAATCTCCTCCAAAAGCGCCCTGATCAATTCCTTTTTCAAGAACGGCGTGTCACAGGCCGTGATGAAAGCATGGGGCGCTGAGGCGTGAAACAGCCCGGCATGGATGCCGGTCAGAGGGCTGCGTATTGGAAAAAGATCCGTTACGATTGTCAAGTCCCACGAGAGATATTGAAGAGGGTTGTTCGTGACCAGCAAGACTTCATCGAAAAGCCCCTGAAAGGTGTTGTAAAGGCGGTCCATGATGGTCTGACTCCCTACGGAAAGAAATGCCTTGTCCTTGCCTCCCATCCGTGTATTCAACCCGCCTGACAAGATGATTCCCGAACAAGGATATTTCACGGCATCAAAGAAGCTCCTGATTAAACGTCTCCGAATTTCTACAACTTATTGAAATTCCCGCGACTTTAGTTGAGTAGTTAAATAGTCGACCTGCCCGCCAGTGCCATTTGCCTGCCCGCCAGTGCCAGACACGCTAGCATGTACACTGCATGCCGTATATGGCCATGGCAGGCGGGTGCCGCCGTTACAATTACCCGGCAAACCAGGCGTTGGCAGGCGGGGTCGTCAAGTTGTAAGGTGGCTGAAACCCTGGCCCAGACCTGGATTACTGGCCTGGTAGTTCATGATAAGTCGTCGCGCCAGGGCGGGCAATCAACCATTCGACCACTCAACTACTCGACCACTCGACCAATTGCGGAGCGAAGCAGAGCTAACAATACTAAATTATCAGGCCCTCCCTGGCACTGTCAAGCAAAACGTCAACGGAAATTGTCCTTGACAAAGCATGCAACTGGGCGTAGTCATTTGTTTTTGAAGTACTTATTAGTCCGTTAGTTGTCAAGTTCGTGTTTTTTGTGGCAGAAAATTTCGTGCTATGTTCAACAACAAGTGAACTAAAGTGCCTAAAGTGTCTAAAGTGAGCTAAAGTTAATGTGCACGCCTTCGGCGTGGTCTATCTAAAAACAGGTTGCGCTGAAAGCGCATTCCTTAACTTTAGGCACTTTAGGCACTTCAAACTTTAGGCACTTTTGGTTCCGGTTTATCCGTCTTAGGAGATCGACCTTTGAAGAAGGGATTCATTAGGATCAACAGGGAACTGTGCAAGGGGTGCGGGCTCTGTGTTGAAGCATGCCCCAAGGGGTCGATCAGGATAAGCAACAAGCTCAACATCAAGGGTTATCATCCAGCCGAATATACCGAAAAGGAAAAGAGTAAGAACCGAAAATGCACCGGGTGTGCCCTGTGTGCAATAATTTGCCCTGACATTGCCATTGAGGTGTTCCGTGACTAAGCAGTTAATGCGGGGGAGCCATGCGATTGCCGAAGCGGCAACGCGAGCAGGGTGCCGCTTTTTTGCAGGCTACCCCATCACACCGCAGAACGAGCTTCCTGAATACATGTCTAAGCGCTTTGCCGAGCTCGAAGATGCCACCTTCATTCAGGCTGAAAGCGAGCTGGCTGCCATCAATATGGTCATGGGGGCAAGCATGGCTGGCCTCCGGGCCATGACCTCGTCTTCCAGCCCGGGGATCAGCCTTAAGCAGGAAGGGATCTCTTACATGGCCGGTATGGAACTCCCTGCCGTAGTCGTCAATATTATGCGGGGAGGCCCCGGTCTTGGGAATATCGCCCCCACCCAGCAGGACTATTTTCAGGCCACAAGAGGCGGCGGGCACGGGGGCTATCGAACAATCGTGCTTGCCCCTTACTCGGGCCAGGAACTGGTGACCCTCACCATGAAGGCCTTTGATCTAGCTGATGCCTATCGTATGTCTGTAATCTTGCTGGGTGATGGTCTCATAGGCCAAATGATGGAGCCTGTGACCTTTCCGGATGCAATTGATCCGGCCACATTACCAGAAAAGGGCTGGGTACTGGACGGTGCCAGGGGCCGAAACAGCCGCCTCATTGCTTCATTGCGTTTGGACCCGGTCCAGATGGAGCAATTCAACTGGAAGCTGGCCAGAAAGTATGCTGCCATATGCGAGCGCGAAACCGAGCACGAGTCGTATCTTCTCGATGATGCTGTCGTTGCTGTGGTTGCCTTTGGCACGGCAGCTCGCATTGCCAAGGGTGCTGTTAACCAGGTAAGAAAAGTGGGTTTGAAGGCAGGCCTCTTTCGGCCTATCACCTTGTGGCCCTTTCCAGAAAAGGAACTGCGGGCCCTGACCCACACCATCAAAAATCTCCTTGTATTTGAGATGAACTTTGGCCAGATGGTGGAAGATGTGAAGATCGGCGTGGGCGAGCAGGCTACCGTACACTTTCATGGCAGACCCGGAGGCATCATCCCTACACCCAATGATATCGCAGCCGCCATCACCAGGCTGATTTACAGGTATGAACTGGATGACTAGATGTTTCGGAACTTCTACAACTTATTGAAATACGACTTCAGTTGAGTAGTTAAGTGGTCGAGTAGGAAAATCAGGGTAACGTCAAAGCCAGCCTTAACTTAACGTTTTAGAATGAGAATTTACTCTTTTCTAAAATCCCCCCTATCCCCCCTGGCCCAGACCGAATTTTTCTTTCGGAGGCATTGTCCAACTTCTGTCGCGCCAGGGCGGGCCCTTTTCCAAAGGGGGGTACTTCAAAGTCCCCCTTTATTAAAGGGGGACCCGCCTGCCAACGCCTGGTTCGCAGGGGAGCTACAGTGCCGGCACACACGGCAATGGCGGGCAGGTTTAGGGGGATTTTTTGACCCCTTGAGTTTGACTTTGACGGCGCCCTGGTGGGAAAATGGTGAAGTGGTTAACCCTGGCCCAGACCTGGATCACTGGCTTGGTAGCTTATAATAAGCGGAAGCGCCAGGGCGGGCGACTCGACTACTCAACTACTCAACCAATTGCGGAGCGGAGCTAGGTTCGGAATCCTATGACAAAACAGGTATTCAAAAGGCCTGGGGCCCTAAAAGAGAACATTTTTCACTATTGCCCTGGGTGCGGCCACAGCATCATCCACCGACTAGTAGCTGAAGTGATTGACGAACTCGGAATTCGGGACAAAACCGTGGCGGTGCCGCCTGTCGGGTGCGCTGTGCTGGCGTATAACTACATTGATGTGGACATGGGAGAGGCCCCCCATGGGCGAGCGCTCGCAGTGGCCACAGGGATAAAGC
>DAOVEU010000161.1:0-5361 GCA_030668805.1 Desulfobacterales bacterium | reverse complement strand
GAACGAAAACTAGAAAATTTTTTCAAGTTCAAGGAAGGCGCAAATTTTAACCACAGGAATACATTGGGTATTTTGAGGATTAAAATTTGCGCCTGACGCAGAAATTGGGAAAATTAGCAGTTTTCGTTCAGGCACTAAATAGTAACTGCTAATATTGAAGCAACATCCAGGAAAAAAATGAGTGTCTAACACAACCGCTTTGGAAGTGAAGGGAGAAACATGAAACGATTACTGATTGGTTTGATAATGATTGTTGCAATACTGGCGGGTCCAGCCCAGGCGGTGGAACCGGTTAAAATCGGCATGATTACCACGCTATCCACCAATGCCGGCTATCTCGGCGAGGAGATTCGGGACGGGTTCCAACTGGCCATCGACCAGGAAGAGGGCAAGCTGGATGGCATACCTGTGGAACTGCTCGTGGATGACGACGGCCGCAAACCGGAAAAAGCCAAACAGATCGCCGAGCGTTTCGTCAAACGCTATGGAGTGAAAATTATGACCGGCATCGTTTTTTCCAACGTGGCCATTGCCGTCGTTCCCAAGTTGGTGCAACAGGATGTGATCTATGTGAGCGCCAATGCCGGACCTTCGTTGCTGGCGGGAAAAGGGTGCCACAAGAATTACTTCAATGTGGCCTACCAGAACGATAACCTCGATGAGGTCGTGGGAAAATACGTGTCGGACGCCGGGTTTAAAAACGTATACCTGCTGGCGCCCAACTATCCGGCAGGCAAGGACCACCTGGCCGGATTCAAGCGCTATTACAAGGGTGCCATTGCAGGCGAGGTCTACACCAAGCTGGGTCAATCGGATTACGCGGCAGAGCTTGCCGCCCTGCGCGCTGCCGCACCGGACGCCGTGTTCTTTTTCCTGCCCGGGGGCATGGGCATTAATTTCATCAAACAATACGCCCAGGCGGGCCTGAATCGGACCATCCCCGTGTTCGGGCCGGCATTCTCCTTTGACGAACGTCTGCTGCAGGCGGTCAAGGATGCGGCTGTTGGCGTAAAAAACGGATCTCAATGGACCCACGATCTGAACAATCCGGCCAATCGGCAGTTTGTAGATGCCTTTAGAAAGGCCTACGGCCGCACCCCCACTCTTTACGCCAGCCAGGGCTATGATGCCGCGAGGCTGCTGGGCAGTGCCCTCAAGCAGGTGGGCGGAGATATCTCGGATATGGATGCCATGCGCGACGCCATCCGCAAGGCAGATTTTGAAACCGTCCGGGGAAAATTCAAATTTTCCACCAATCAGCACCCGATCCAGGATATCTATATCCGTGAGGTGGTCAAGGATGCCGACGGCAATTATACGAACAAGACCCTGAAGAAGGTCTTTACCGACCATAGCAATGTCTATATCCCGGAGTGCAAGATGGATTAGCCGCCGGGTATTTCAATTTTTCTGTTCCGGTTTGATATGATGGGCGCTCTCGAAGCGCCCATCGACTTTTTTGTGAACTTATGCTGCTTTTTATCGAACAACTGCTCAACGGACTCCAACTGGGAATCATGCTGTTTTTGATGTCCGCTGGTCTGACCCTGGTTTTCGGCATCATGCAGGTCATTAACTTGGCCCATGGCTCTTTTTACATGATCGGCGCCTACGTGGGCGCCACGGTAACCGCCCGGACCGGATCATTCATCCTGGGCATCCTGACGGCGCTGCCTGCTGCCGCACTGGCAGGCATGGCAGTGGAAGTCCTGGTGCTGCGGCGCCTTTACAAAAAAGAACACTTGGATCAGGTCCTGGCCACATTCGGCCTGATCATGTTCTTCAATGAACTCACCCAAATCATATGGGGACGTCAGCCCCTGTACATGGATGTACCGCGCTGGCTGTCCGGAAGTATTGAACTCATTCCAGGCATCCCCTACCCCAGTTACCGCATTGCCGTAATCTGTGTGGGCATCATGGTAGGGGTACTTCTCTACCTGCTGTTTACCCATACCCGCATCGGCATGCAGATTCGCGCAGGGGCAAGCAACCGGGAGATGGCCGGCGCCCTTGGGGTAAACATCCGGCTCCTGTACACCCTGGTTTTCGGCCTGGGAACCCTGCTTGCGGGGCTGGCCGGTGTGATGGCCGGGCCCATCCTCGCGGTGGAGGCCGGCATGGGAGAAAACATTTTAATTTTCACTTTCGTGGTGATTGTCATTGGCGGGATCGGCTCCATTCGTGGTGCTTTGGCAGGGGCGCTGTTAGTGGGCATGGTGGACACCCTTGGCAGGGCCTTTCTGCCTACGCTGTTCCGGCTGTTTCTTTCAGCGGCATATGCCGACGGAGTTGCGGCCTCCCTGGCATCAATGTCTGTCTACATCCTCATGGCGGGGGTTCTGGTGTACCGTCCCCGCGGATTGCTGCCGGCCCATGGATAAGAGCCCCGTGAACCGCAAAATACTGTCCATCGCCATTGGCTCCGCCCTGTTGCTGGCGCTGCCCGTCCTTGCCGGCATCGCCGGTGAATCCTATCTGGTCACTCTTTTCAGCCGCATCCTGATTTATGCCCTGGCTGCCGTCAGCCTTGATCTGATACTGGGTTTCGGGGGCATGGTGAGCCTGGGCCATGCTGCCTTCTTTGGCATTGGCGCCTACGTGGTCGGCATCCTGTCCTTTCATGGTTTCGAGGGAACACCGATTATCGCCTGGCCCTTTGCGCTTGGCGGACACCAAAGCGGGCTGGTGCTCTGGCCGGCCGCCGTTTTATTGGCAGGTGCAGCCGCAGCCGTTATCGGCGCCCTCAGCCTGCGGACCAGCGGAATACATTTTATCATGATTACCCTGGCCTTTTCCCAGATGCTCTACTACTTCTTCGTCTCCCTGGAGGCCTATGGCGGCGACGACGGAATCAGTCTCTTTTCCCGCAACACTTTTCCGGGCATTGATTTAGGCAACGATACGCAATTCTATTACCTTTGCCTTGCCGCGCTGGCTGCATTTCTTTTCTTGTCATACCGGCTGGTTCACTCCCGTTTCGGCATGGTGATCAGGGGCTGCAAAGAAAATGAACGGCGGATGAAATCCCTCGGTTTTTCTACCTTCCGCTACCGGCTGGTCTGTTTCATCATCGCAGCCGCCGGTGCCGGTCTGGCAGGCGCATTGATCGCCAACCAGACGGAATACGTCAGCCCCGGACTGATGCATTGGACCCGCTCCGGTGAGATTCTGGTCATGGTGCTGCTCGGGGGAATGGGGACACTTTTCGGCCCGGTGCTGGGCGCCATAACGTTGCTGCTGTTGGAGGAGTTTCTATCGATCTATACGGAACACTGGATGGTTTACCTGGGTCCGTTCCTGGTCTTGATGGTGTTGTTTGCCAAACGGGGTATCTACGGTTTGATCGCAGGAGGAAACAACAACCATGGGTGAATCACTCCTTTCGGTCAAATCGCTGGTCAAACGCTTCGGTGCCGTCCAGGCCAGCAACAACTTCTCCCTGGAAGTCGCCCAGGGCGAACTCCACGCCCTGATCGGCCCCAACGGTGCAGGCAAGACCACGGCGCTCAACCAGTTGTGTGGCGAACTTATGCCGGACGCCGGCCGGGTCTTTTTTGATGGCAGACAAATCACCAGGATGCCTGTCTACCGGCGGGCCCAGATGGGTTTGGCAAGGTCTTACCAGATCACCTCGGTATTCGAGCATCTCACCGTCAGAGAAAACCTCTCCCTGGCCGTCCAGGCCCACAAGGGTCACAGCTTCCGTTTCTGGAAAAAGGCCGTTGATGATCCGGTGATCCGCCGGGCGGTTCTCCAGGCAATGGCGCGCGTAGGTCTGGAAAAACGCGCAAACATGCAGGCGGCCAATCTGTCTCATGGAGAAAAACGGCAGATGGAGGTGGGCATGGCACTGGCCGGCCACCCTAAAATGCTGCTTATGGATGAGCCCTATGCCGGTATGGGACCCGGCGGTGCCGTGGAGTTGACAAAGTTGATTCGCAAGCTGAAAACCGAGTTCACCATCTTGCTGGTCGAGCACGACATGAGTGCCGTTTTCTCCCTGGCCGACCGCATTACCGTGCTGGTCTATGGCCAAACCATTGCCACCGGCACACCGCAAGAGATCCGTGCGAACCCGGAGGTTCGCCAGGCCTACCTTGGCGATGAGGTAAACGGATGATAGACCTGAACCATATCGAAACCTTTTACGGAAAAAGCCAGGCCCTGTTTGGAGTCAGCCTGAAGATACAGGAAGGCGAAGTGGTCACGCTGCTGGGCAGAAACGGCATGGGCAAAAGCACTACGGTACGCTCAATTATGGGTCTGACACCGATTCGCTCAGGTCGGATCGTTTTTGAAGGGATCGACATTCACCGCCTGCCAAGTTATGCCATCGCCCGTTTAGGCATCGGTCTAGTACCGGAAGGACGCCAGATTTTCCCCAACCTCACGGTCTATGAGAACATGATGTCCACCGCCGCCAACCGCCTTGGCGTGAAAGAGCCCTATACACTGGATGACGTCCTGTCCATCTTCCCCCGTCTTGCGGACCGGCTGAATCACTATGGCAACCAGTTGTCCGGAGGTGAGCAGCAGATGCTCGCCGTGGTTCGCGCATTAATGACCAACCCGAAACTGCTCATCTTAGATGAGGCCACCGAAGGCCTCGCCCCCCTGATCCGCAAAGAGATCTGGCGGGGCCTGACCCTGTTGAAGAACAACGGCCATTCCATCCTTGTGATCGACAAAAACCTCGACGCCTTGATGAAGCTCGCCGACCGCCACTGCATCATGGAAAACGGCAAGGTAGTGTGGAGGGGCAGCACGGATGAATTCGCCTGCGATGAAGCGCTGAAGACCCGCTATCTTGGGGTATGATTGTATACTGGAAAATCCCGTCCTTCTGGGCGGGGTCAGAGTTCATTGTCTCTGCCTTGAACTGATGCACCCCCCTGGGGGAAATCAAAGCCACGTCTTCTGGGCGTGAATATTTTATATCTACTACAACATGACAATATTCGAAAGCCCTTATAATGGGAGGTGAATTTTGTTAAATTACGATAAAAAGGTTGATAATTGTTATTGATATGGTTATTATACTATAAAACTGGTCTGAAAGCTGTTCAGATTTGTCTGAACAGCTTTTTTTATGTATAATAACATTCGGGAGCAGTAAATTTATCTGTTTCCGAATATTTTTTTGAGGGAATGAATTTAATGAGTTTCAAACTATTAGGACTTAGGGATGAGCTGGTTAAAGCAACTGAGAGTCTGGGATTTCAGTCTCCTATGCCAATTCAACAAAAAGCAATGCCTGTACTTCTTTCAGGTGAAAAAGATTTTGTAGGACTTGCCCAGACAGGAACCGGAAAAACCGGAGCCTTTGGCCTGCCTCTTATTCAACTGATTGATTCAAAT
>DAOVEU010000152.1:0-5591 GCA_030668805.1 Desulfobacterales bacterium | reverse complement strand
CCGTGTTGATACCTCTTGCGCAAGCGTGCGAGGAGCGCTTCGGTTTCCGGTGAACACGGATCCTGCCAGTCGAGGGCACGCTGAGGGTCTTCATGTTGGGCAATGAGCTCAGCGGCCATTCGGCACAGAGATTCCAGGACTCGCGCTCGCTCTGCTATCGTCGTTCCGCGAAACCGAGAGACGTCATCCTCGGTGTCCTGTGCGGGCGTGCGTTCTAAAAAGGTCGCTGGCAAAGACTGTCGCATAAACAAAACACGGTTAATCTTTTTCTTAGATCATATATATCAAGCAGTTCGTAGGGTGGGCATTGCCCACCAAAAAAATGCATCATTGTTGTCGGTGGGCGGTGCCCACCCTACAAGCCTATTGCCCTTGATGCCTCTTTGGCGTCATTTAAGGTAACCATTTTCGTTTTTCGTAATAGTTCACCGCAGAGACGCTGAGAACGCTGAGGTTTTCTTTTTTTGCCTTACTTTGCAATAATCTGTTTTTAAACTCTCTTATAGATTCGTACTTCTTTTCTAAAACATCCATGTTCAGTCCTTCAAGGAATAAGGTCTTTTCCTTTTGTCAAAGTCTTCCTCGAACTCCTTGGCATCAGACATCATTCACTTCCTGTGAATGCTACAAGCTGTTTAAGACCTCAAAATGATGTAAAAAATATGTTCTATTCTACAATAGCCCTAAAGATTTGAGCACCTCAGACATTTTGGGTTCTTTAAGGGCATATTCCCTCATCGCCTTTAAGATCAGCCTTTCTTGCTTTTCTATTTCTCTTGTCTTGTTGATCACCGGAGATATGGCGGAACGCCGGTCCCAGATAACAAAACCTATGAGAGAAAATATACCCGCAAAAACAACGGCAAACCCACCCAAGATCAGATTTCTCAAGCCGTTTATCTGGTTCTGAAGGCTCTTGTGACCCTCTTCCAGCTTGGTCTCCAGCCTGGTGTGGGTTACGCGGTGAGCAGGGGTGAACGCATAGCCAAACAAAATAATTATCAATTGCTTGACTGAGTTACTTATTTACTTATGATGTCCCCATTGGGTTATAGGTGTAGGTAGAGACGCCAGTGCTTACATGGAAGTAGTGGCGCCTCCGCAAGACGATGGACAAATATTGATAATCCAATGTGATGGTAAAGCCACACCAACTGCGACAGAGAAAGAACTGTCCAAGCGTCGTGGAAAGCGTAAGAAGAAAAACAACGGATGTAATTGTCAACATTGTCGTGGCAAGACAAAACGCAAACGTTGTAAGCGCAATCGTCGCAAGAAGGGAGATAAAAGCAAGAATGGCCGCAGCATCACTCTTATCGCGATGTATACACTGAGAATAGGATCTGATGGATTGCTGCATGGCCCAATCAACAAAAAGGTTTGGGGTTCTTATGCTCCGCGTAAACTAATGTTTGCGTGGGCTCGAAGACAAGCAACCAAACGAGGTTTTCCTCCTGATACAGATAAGCGTATCCACATTGCAGTAGATGGGGGAAAATGTCTTAAGGATGGCTTATCAAAACTGTTTCCCGAAGCTAGTTTCGTTCTGGATATTCGTCATGTAGAAGAAAAGCTATGGAAAATTGGACGCACTTTTTACGAAAAGAGCAGCAAAGAATTGGAAACTTGGGTTGAGGAAAAAAGGACGTTTTTGTATGACGGGAGTGCATCAGATCTCGTTTCCGAGCTAAAAGATCTAAAGGGAAAGTTATCTAGACGTGCCAGACGAGATAAACATAAAAGAGAGACTCTAGAAGAAGTGATTCAATATATGGAATCGCGTTTGGACATGATGAACTATAAAGAGTACATTGAAGAGGATTTGCCGATAGCTTCGGGAGTAGTAGAAGGTGCTGCACGCTATGTAGTTGGAGATCGAATGGACTGCTCGGGTATGCGATGGATTCCAGGCAGAGCAGAAGCTTTGCTTTATCTGAGATGTATAGAACTCAATGGAGAATGGGATCAGTTTTATGAATGGGTGTACAGACGTTGGAAAGATAAATTACGGCAAAAGCAAAAAGTAATTGTTAGAACAAATAAACCGATTGACTTGTTGCCAAGTTCAACCCTAGATATACTGCATGATGTATCAAAAGCCGCTTAGCATACAATATGTTGAATCAGACGAACTGCACCCGTGTCGGGCTCCGGTTCAACTCCACATAGACTCGCGTGCGCCTCATGGCAGTGGGCACAATTTCCATTCGAATAGGCGCTGTACTTGGAATCGATTGAGGAGCGGTCCACGCCGATGGTGCTGTTCCCGTGGGCCGAGTTGGTATAATCCCCTGCATAAGCAAGGCTGCCTCCCAAAAATAAGAGGGTTATCAACCCCTGAAGTATCTTTTTCATTTTACTCATCGTTATTGACACCTATCTCCTGTAGCGAACCAGTTAGTTCTTCGACGTATGGCAAATACCGCACCCGTTACTGCCGCTGCCGGGCCAATCCTTATAATTCCAGCGAAGGATCTTGTAATTCGGACTCCCGTGGACTCGGTGGCAGGAGAGGCACATGACAATGTCAGTCCCTGGATTTATCTTCGTCGGATCTGTTATAGTTGTCAGGTTAGGCCTGGCCAAGGGCGCAATCATACTGTAATCGGCCGCTCCTGTCCCTCCAAGGCCTCCGTTGTAAAACTGATATTCGCCAACGGAGGGGAGAACAATATCCGTGGGATGTCTAAGCCACGGACTGGCGGTACCTGTACCGGAGTCACTATGGAAATTCCCGTGACATTGTGCACAGAAATAGCTCATGGTAGACGTGGTTGTAAAATTGGTCCCTCCTTTATATTGGTTGTGACTATTTTTCGTATTGTCCTGTTCCCAATCGCTATCCTCCGTACCTAATATTCCATTAAGAAACCTGTAACTCAGTGCAGCGGAAGCGCCGGTAATCCCGCCCGTATCATCTTTGTGGTGCGTTTTTTTCATTGCATCAAGTTGATCGCTTTCACTTCTATTACCATGACAGCCGTATTGCCCGGCACAGGTAACTTGATTCCCACTGTAACTTGTTGTGCTTCCTGGTATATTTTTACCGCTAAAGTTGGTGTCAGCAGAGGTTATGACTGTGACATTGTGCCCATTGGCCTGGTTTTGCGTTACATAGTAAAAATTGCCACCGGCTAAGGGATTATCCGGCCCAGCAGAAGGATTAAACACAATAGGTACGTCATTTATTATTGTAGCATCACTGCCCACGTTTGTATGACACCCCACACAACTGTACATCAAGAGCGACGGATTCGGAGTTGTGTCATTGTTCCAACCTGAAAAATCTGATTTTAATGTCTGGGCCATTGGCTGCCCCGCCTGGCTGTTGTGCATGGTGTGGCAGGTTGAGCATTTCTCGTCTTTTGATATCCTGGCCTGGGATGGGATTGATGCGGCCACAGCCAAAAGGATCACTACGGCGCTATATAGCAACGTTTTCATGGGGATTCTCTTTGTTCTCTGAATAGTGCTCATAACAACCCTTTTTGCCATACAGGTTCCCAGGGTCACTTCTCCGTGTGACAGACTCTGCACCCATAGTTCGCCGTTGCAGCGTTCTCATCCTCATACTTCCACCGTAACATGTCGTTGTAAGGGCTTCCATGGGCCACGTGGCATGAAAGGCACATGACCATATCCGTGCCGATATTGACGGTGCCGCTGACCGCGCTCAGGCTTGGCCGGGCCACCGGAATATCAGGGTCATACTCATGTGTGGCTCCAAAGGCACCGGCATATTCGTCTTCATTCGGTATCACCGCGTCCGAGGGGTGGCGGATCCATTCGTCTCCACCTTCTGGGTGCTCCTTGTGGAATTCCCCGTGGCAACCGCAGCAGAAGCCGGTCATGGTGTGGCCCATGTTATAGAACCCAGCAGGCCACTCAAGGTGCTTTTCATAGCCGAGATATTCATTGTGGTCACCCTTATGTTTTGTTGCCTGCCAGTCATCATCCTCGATCCCTGCAACGCCAAGAGGAACACTCCCCGGGGGCTGGGTCATCCCGCTCTTATGCCCTGACAGAAAACGGTAAAAACCGTCGGGGTCGGCCGGCTCTGAACCGACTACAACGTCCGAATCATCCGCATGGTGGGCGGGCCGAAGGTGACAGCCCTGACAGCCGCTTCCAAAGTCTGATTCAGTGGTTTGCTCTACAGCCAGGCTCTGGTGACAAGAGTTGGTGGTACAGATAGCGAAACTCGGGTACCCCGGAGCCTTCAACAGACCATCCACGCCTGATATGCCCAATACGTTATGGCCCATGGCGTCGCCGTCAGGTTGAGCCACCCAGTAGAAATTGCCGCCGGCCAGGCAATCGTCGAACTCAATACCACCTCTGGTATATACGACCGGGACAACGCAACTGTCCAAATTATAGGTGACGGCACTCTGATGCGAATGGCACCCCACGCACGTGTCCACCAGGAGGGTTTTGTATGGCGGGGTTCCGCGCGTCGATCCACCCGGGTACCAACCGGTCCTGTCTGTTGCCATCGGACCACCATTTTGCGAGTTGTGCATGGTGTGGCAGTTGGAGCATACACCAGTCACCTTGGCCTGAATCGTGTATGACGTGGCCACGATAAAAAGGGTGAACATGATGCCAAAAAATAACCTTTTCATGATTCTAAAAACACATCATCTACAAAAAACCTAAATCCTCGAAGAATCTCTGAGATAGCGGTTTTTCCATGCCTTCCAGTATATGAACCAACACCGAATGTCAAGTAGTGACTGCTGCTTAAGCAACTGTGCCAGGGCACCCTTGAAAACCCCAAAAATCATCCCATGCCCGGTCAGCTTGGGGAATGAGGATATTTGTTAGTTGTTAAGCCTAACCCGGACAAGCCGGAACCAAAAATAGGTAAATTTATCACGAAAGCACGAAAGTACGAAGACACGAAAGTCTGAATGCTATTTTATTTCGTGCTTTCGTGCTTTCGTGCTTTCGTGATTATTTTTTAATTTTCTGCCAGAAAAAACACGAATTTCACAACTAACGGCCTAAATGGTTCGTTTACGGTCTGGCCTGATATCCTTCATCCTTTTGACTATGGCAGGCAAAACAGCCGTTGTTATTTTTGCCGCCGTTGGCCACCATAGTACCATAATCCCACCTGACCAAATACGGATAAGGTGTCCCGTGAGGGCGGTGGCAGGAAAGGCACATGACACGGGCTGTAAGTCTTTCGGGTTTGTTCGGGTCAGGATAACTGACCGGAACGTCTTTCCTGTAAACGTAGCCCTTGTATTCTCCTTCCGTTGGAAGGAGCGTATTCGTGGGATGGCGAATCCAGCCTCCCCCAGCTCCCTGGTTCTCTGTGCCGCAAAACTTGCCGTGACATGCCGAACAGTACTGATCACCGTTCTTGTATATGTTATGACCCTCCCCGTGCTCGTATTGGGGTCTCCAATCCCTTCAGTATCCGATCCAAGAAAACGATACCCGGAGCTGGTAGCATGGTGCCTCACGTCCCTGTGACAGGAGGTACACGTGCCGCCTGCTTTTTCGAGATGCAACTGGCCTGAAGTGTAGTAAAAATTGCTGCCTGCCAGGGAGACTTCCGGCTCTTGTCCGTTTTTTACAAT
>DAOVEU010000418.1:0-2500 GCA_030668805.1 Desulfobacterales bacterium | reverse complement strand
GAATCAGGAAAAATGGCTGGATACTGGTGTCACAATGGCTCGGCGAGGAGGCGGATGATGGTATCACCTGCCGCGGCTGCCAGCCATGTTTACAGGGTTCAAAGGAAATAATATTTTGATAGCGTAGCGTTGATGACTTCGTAAAAAGTCATCAAATCGACGGCAAAGTAAAAAGTTCATATGCAAGGCGTGCGAATCTTGAGGAATGAGGCGTACTTATAGTACGTCGCAATGATTTACCCTGTTAAATAGTTGTCCCATTTGTTGTGCGTGTTTCCAAGAAACCTTGCCATCCAACACCTTTTGAGATGGGTGCCATTCATTTAACAGGGCGGGGATGAAGCACAACGCCGCAGATGGACTTTTTACGAAGCCGTCAGCGTTGGTTTATTGTAGATTCATTCGTAAGGAGGTGGGCCGCTGTGCTACAGAAAAAGGGAGGATCAATATTTCAATGTGCTCGGGAGATCAGCAGACAAGAGCTTGATGAAATTCAAGAAACAGTGGGGCTATTTCCGGGGTTGAGTCGTTCGGAACTGGCTGCAACGATATGCGAGCATCTGGGATGGATGACGGCCGCTGGGGGCCACAAGATAGATGCCTGCATGAAATTATTGGAGAAATTGGAAGCGAAGGGAGCTGTGCAGCTTCCAGGGAAACGAGAGGGATCAGGAGAAAAGCGATCTTCAAGCTCTGTTGTCTTAACCTGCAGGACAGAGCCCCAGCCTGATATAGTGGGTAATTTAAGTGATGTAGGTTTGGTGAGTGTTGAGGTTGTTAAGGACAAGGAATTGACAGGATTGTGGAATGAGTATGCATGTCGTTACCACTACTTAGGATACAAGAAGCCGTTCGGTTATTCTCTGAGATATTTTGTTGAATCTGCACGAGGTTTGTTGGGATGCCTGGTGTTTGCAGGAGCGGCCAGGGGCCTGAGGGCTCGAGACCAGTGGATAGGCTGGACGGAGAGGCAGCGTTTGAGGAACCTCGCTTGGGTTATCAATAACAGCCGTTTTTTGATTTTTCCGTGGGTGCAGGTTAAAAATCTTGGGAGCCACATTTTAGGGCAGGTTAACCGGCGTGTGAAAGAGGACTGGCAGGAACACTGGGGCTATAGTCCTGTTTTGGTGGAGACATTTGTTGATCCTCAACATTACGAGGGTACCTGTTACAAGGCGGCCAACTGGCAATACCTGGGGATGACTACGGGTGAGGGTCTTGTGCGTAAAGGGAAGACCTACACTACGACTCCAAAGAAGATTTTTGTCAAGCCCCTGGTGAAGGATTTCCGTGCTCTCCTGTGTTCAGAGCAACTTAAGGGGAGGGCGGAACAATGAGCAAACCTAGCCCTTCGGGGCGTAGGCCCTACGGGCCGCAGGCCAACCCGTGAAGCCATCTGATGTTCGTCTTTCAGATGGCTTCACGGCGTGAGGCAAACAAGGAAATGACCCGTCGGATGTTTATACCTTAAGTGATCGGTTCAAGGTTCAAAGGTTATAATCACTTAACATCCCTCAGTTTATTCCACAATTCGCCGGTTAGCCTCTTTCACCCATCAGGTGTCAGGTGTCAGGTGTCAGGTGTCAGGTGTCAGGTGTCAAAACCCTGAACACTTAAACCTGAACACTGAAACCTGAACTTTGCTAACAGCCAGTTAGGGCTCTTCAACCTGGAACCGTGAACGTTGAACCGTTCAACCTAGTTTATAAGGAATAAAGGAGGAGGCTTTCGATGATATGGTTTCTATTTGCGACGGCTGTCTTTTGGGTTATGTTTGGTACTTTAATGGTCTTTGCAACTAAGGTTACAAGAGAAAACTATTGCAACAGACTGAAGACAAAGGACCCAAGGATGTTAAGCCCTGCGGTAATCGTTGTAGGTGTGCTTCTGTTGCTCTCGGCCTCTTCAAGCTCCCAGGTGACATTCATTGTAATTCTTGGGCTCCTGTGTTTGTTAAAAGGCCTGCTACTTCTATTCGGGCCGCGGCAGAAGGTTAAGAAGGTGACCGACTGGTGGTTCAACGCCACAGATAAAACCCACAAGGGCTGGGGCGCTGTATTGATGGTCCTGGGAATTGCAGTTCTGGCCACGATTGTGCATTAGGCACTCTGCCGCCAGTACACTATGAGGGGACTTAGCTCCGCTTCGCTCCGCAATTGGAATAAT
Source organism: Desulfobacterales bacterium (assembly GCA_030668805.1). Classification (GTDB taxonomy): domain Bacteria; phylum Desulfobacterota; class Desulfobacteria; order Desulfobacterales. The sequence goes on along the minus strand of DAOVEU010000418.1, from coordinate 334 downwards.
GGAATGTTGGAATACTGGAATACTGGGTTAAGACCCGCCTGCCTCGCAAGCTTGGCGAGCGGGCAGGGGAATGAAAACAATTTAAAAATGATTCTTTTCGGCTTTTTATCCCCAACATTCCATTATTCCACTATTCCACTATTCCACTATTCCATATTGATGGCGCAGAAAAGCGCCACTGAAAGATAAATGATTACAACCAGTTGTAGAAATTCTGAGACGTCATTGGAGGTGTTGCCGGTCATCCCTCTCGGAGCCTTCGGATATCCCCGACCCGAATGGTGGCCTTTGTGGAATCAAAATACTCGATGAGTGGAATAGTATACTTGCGGGA
>DAOVEU010000355.1:0-3107 GCA_030668805.1 Desulfobacterales bacterium | reverse complement strand
ACCAAACCGACAATGAACGTGGCCAGAGCCGCCTGCTTGGTGCCGCGCTTCCAAAACACACCTAAGACAAATACGGTCGTAATCGCAGGGGCAAACATCATTGGGACCTTGTTGACCACGACGAAAATATTCCTGAATTTCTCGCAATAAGGTGACCATATCATGGCCAACACTATCACAATGCAGGCAGTGATTCTTCCGATGAGCACGAGCGTCCGGTCTTTTGTCTGCGGGCGAATGTGCCGGACAATGTCCTCGGCTGTAACTGTAGCAGTGCTGTTCAGGGCCGCTTCCACCGTGCTCATCACAGCCGCAAGCAGACCGGCGGCAAACAAACCTTTAAGCCCTACCGGAAGCAGGTTGTCAATCAGGACAGTCAGAGTGTCATTCGGATCAGCGATTTTGTCCTTGAAAAGGACGTAGGCAAGCAAGCCAGGAAACACCATGAAGAACAGGGGCAGAATCTTAAGCCAGCCGGCGAACACCGCGCCGAGCTGACCGTTCCGCATGTCTTTGGCACCAAGTGTTTTCTGCACGATCGTCTGGTCGGTGCACCAGTACCAGATGCCCAGTACGTGATACCCTATCATCAAGGTAAGCCCGGAGTACTCGTTGAAATTACCGTTCGCATCTCTGATCGAGTGAGCCATGCTAAGCTGCTCCGGCCTGACCAACTCCTTGAGGTCAGCAAAAGAGTGGATTCCCACACTTGGAAGGGCCTTGACGCCCAGTAATGTCAGAGTGATACAGCCAACCAGCAGGAGCACCGCCTGGATTGTGTCTGTAACGACGATGGCTTTGAGGCCACCTAAAATCGTATAGATTGCTGTTACCACTGCGATGATAATGATCGAATAGAGGACTGGAATGCCGAAAAAATAGTCAAACACCTTTGCGCCGGCATAAAGGCTGACGCCGATGTGGACTAACAGCGCAGACCAAATGGCAATGAAGGCCATGATCATTCGACAGGTGGTGCTGTATCGTTTCTCAAGGAACTCAGGCAGCGTAGAAATCTTGGTGCTAAGATAAAACGGCACGAATATCAGGCCCAGTACAATCAAGCAGAACGAGGCCATCCATTCAAAATTGCCAACGACAATGCCCTCACTAAATCCTGAGGCGGAAAGGCCCACCAGGTGGATGGTAGAGATGTTGGCGGTAAACAAGGCGGCGCCTATCATCGGCCACTTTAGCGACCTGCCTGCAAGAAAAAACTGCGTACTCGAGGCGCTTTTCCGATAACCAACCCAGATACCAAGGGCCATTATCCCGATAAGGTAAGTGACGATAATTATCAAATCGTACGTGTTAATTGCAATTTTTGCTAAAAGCATGTGTCTTAACCTTTCATTATTGGACCTCTATCAATCTTTAAAGTCGCTCATTTTTCAGCCCAACTCTTAACCACAAAGGTGGGATTGACAGCAGGGGACTCTTTCTCATCTGTTCATCCTTGGCATAGTAGTTTCCAAGACAATTGACTATTGCCCGTACATACTAATCCTTTGATCGTTATTAGACAACATAAGAATAACTGTGTCAAGGAAGGTTAGTATTTTCGAGGTCCGAAGTGATGAGGTCTCGCTGGGTCATAGAGAGGCATTTACACAAAGAATGGCGACACATATAGCTCAGCGCAGCCGTGCCCGGCGACATTTTCGATTTGTAGGGTGGGTCAAGAATCCGATGGCTGTTCACGCGAATATTAATTACTTGCCAAGATGTTGGACGATCCCTACAATGTCCTTCATTGCTGACGTCTTGAAAATGCTGTTTTCCAATGTCGGATTTATGCGATGAACAAGGGAGTCAGTTTAACAGGTTCTGTGTTAGCATTGATGTTGTGCTCCTGGTCCACCCTTGCGGCTAACGATAGACTGGTAGCTTGGTGGAAATTCGAGGAAGGCAAAGAAAAAACTATTATTGACGGTATTAGTGGGGTTGAAGATCAAATTCAAGGAAGTTTCAAGTTTGCGCAGGGAAGAAGGGAAAGAAAAATTTGACGAAGAGAACGAGGAAGAAGAGGAAGAAATTGAGGTTTTCACTATCCGGCTGGTAGCGGATGATATTAACGACACTGAAGACAGGGTCAAAGGCACATACGTCAAGATAGTGCCCGGAGCTCTTGGCAATGCAATCCAATTGGATGGAAACACGAGCTACATCTTGCGCGAGGCCGAGGATGCTCCAGAGCTTTCCAGGGATTTCACGGTTCAGGCATGGATTGCATTGGGAGCATATCCGACTAATTGGTGCCCAGTTACCGTTCACGGGAGTACGGCAGGGGCAGGCTACTTTTTTGGCATTGATGCGCTGGGACATGCAGGATTCAGTATAGTCGCCGGGGGCAAGCGATATGAGATTCAGTCCACTATACGCATACCACTAAGGAAGTGGATCCATATTGCCGGCGTCTATACTCCACAGGATGGAATCACTCTTTAGAAAAGTGCACGCGAACAAAACCCAGTACTGCATAGGAGAGATAAGAAATGAAAAGATACGGTATGGTCATAAAGATCAAGCCTGAGAAGCTTGAAGAGTACAAGCAGATGCATGCCCCAGAGAATCATTGGCCCAAAGTTAAGCAGGCAATCCAGGAGGCCGGGCAAAGGAACTTTACTATCTTTCATAAGGACGACTTCCTTTTTGGCTATTTTGAATATACCGGGGATGACTTTGAAGCCGATATGAAGAAGCTTGCCGAGAAATCCATCATAAAAGAATGGTTGGCACTTACCGACCCATGCCAAGAGCCACTCGAGACCCGCAAACAGGGTGAATGGTGGGCCTACATGGAAGAGATTTATCATAATGACTGAGGGCTGGAAGCGGTCTGCGTTGTTGGAAACCTGCCCTATAGTTTCCTACATTAACAGAAGTCGCAACTGAAATTAGCCGGTTTTGTGGGAAATTGGAGGTTTTTAGGTTTTTTTGCTAACGTTAGGGTCAAATCCTTGTTTTTGGGTCAAAAATGGCGGTTGGTATGTAAATACGCGGGGCATGGGCAAGGTAAGCAAGAAAAAAACGTCGAAAAATGAGTATAAATTGGCATAAATTGGGTATAAATTCGGATAAATGCGCGCTTTTCGGGTATAAATTCA
>DAOVEU010000086.1:0-7038 GCA_030668805.1 Desulfobacterales bacterium | reverse complement strand
ACTGGAGTGATGGAGTAATGGAGTAATGGAAAGCCAAATGCATAAGAACCTACGGGGCTTCTTGTGTTGTAATAGTTCAGCACCCATTGCTTTTTCTGTCATTTCGACCAAAGGGAGAAATCTTTCAGCTTGGAACTGTATACCCTGCGCCCAAGATTTCTCACATTCGTTCGAAATGACAACACGGGCTGAACTATTACCTTGTGTTTTACCAACACTCCAGTACTCCAGTACTCCAACACTCCGTGAACGTTTACAGACCTTTGCCTGTCGGCCCACATCCCGCACTCCGCATTCTAGAAATCACATCCATCAAGGTCTTGCTTATCTTCCATTGCCCCTTCGTCCATGCCAAGTACATCCATCAAGATCTTCTTGATCTCTTCCGGTCTGAAGGGCTTCTTGATACAGGCCCTGGCACCCAGGCCCAAAAGCTCGTCAAGACGCTCTTCTCGACCCTCTGTGGTCACAATCACCACTGGCGTTGTTGACACAATCGCCTGTTTCTGAAGAGCCTTTAAGAGCGCCATGCCATCCATTTCCGGCATGTGAATGTCGGTCAGGATAATGTCCGCCCACTCCTTCTCAAGGATAGATAGGGCCTCCCGACCGTTTCCCGCCTCAAAGAACTGTCCTATATCAAAGCCAGACATCTCAAGGGTCTTCCTGATGACGCTTCGCATGGACGATGAATCATCAACGATCAAAACATTAAACGCCATAAATCACCTTCCGCTTTAGGTTGAGCCCGTTGAGCCCGTTGAGCCGGTTGAGCCGGTTGAGCCGGATACTGACCACTGACCACTCAACCACTCAACCACTCAACTACTCAACTAATCCCAAAATATCCTGGACCTTGTTGTACTCGTCGTAAAAATCGATCACGATCTCTTGCAGGTCCTTTGCCTTCAGTCCGTAACGTTTCATGATCTCTTCTTTTCCACGATAAGAAAGCCCGTCACGTCCTACCCCAATGCCCATGGAAAGCGTTACGATGTTTGCAAGGTAGATGATCGGAGTTAGCGGGTCATCATCTGAAGCCCCCTCAGGTCTATGATGCAGCCGGATCGCCTGAACAATATCTTCCGGAAAATTCCACGATTCAGCTACCTTTGCCCCCACCTCCGCATGGTCTATACCGAGCATCTTCCTTTCAGCTTCGAGAAAAGAATGCTCCCCTTCTTTGACCAGGGCAATGATCTGCTCAAAGTATCTATCAACAAAACTGCCGAGCACCACTTTTCCGATGTCGTGCAGAAGGGCTGCCGTAAACAAAGACGGGGGCTCGGACTCAGTTACACGATCGGATATGATCTTCGAGATGATCCCCGTTGCCACCGCATGCCTCCAGAGTTCCCCCCTGGCCAGATCATATCCTTTGTTTTCCTTATGAAAGAATTTTACCACTGTGCTTGCCAGGATGATATTTTTCAACTCCGCATTACCAAGCAGCACCAGCCCCTCCCGCAGCGAGCGGACCTTTCTCCTGAGTCCGTAATAGGCCGAATTGCATAGTTTCAACACATTTGCTGTGATGGCCTGATCATACTGGATAATCGAAATGAGTTGATCCACAGATGCATCAGGATCATCCAGTATCTTCAGGGCCTTGGTGGCCACATCAGGAAAGGGTGGAAGCTTTTTGATCGATTTTATGATCGCCTCAATATCTATCATGTAGACCCTCACATAAATGATTTTCGACGTCTTAGGTTAGTTGATTTGGCATCCTTCATTTTTGCCACAAAGTAGTTTACACTTTTTTTCACCACTCCAGGTTTGGGGTTTCAGGTTTCAGTGTTCAGGTTTCAGTGTTTCTTGCACCTGACACCTGACACCAAAAAGTACACCTGACACCAAAAAGTACACCTGACACCAAAAAGTACACCTGACACCAAAAAGTACGAACAAAAAAATTTATCTCTTGGCGCCCGCATTCTTGAAAAGTGTAAACCTAGGAATGAAGGATGCCGTTGATTTTATAAACTATCCGATTCTGATAGAAAATGACGTTTTGTCTGAATTCCGCAATCCGCAATCCGCAATCCGCAATGCTATAACACCTTATACCCCTGACCGGAAACCTTCAGAGACAATTCCCCTGTGGCAATGCTGAGCCACATTGTTCTGTTCACCGAGCCTCCGATATCTTCAGCATCAATAATGACTTTGTTGCGCCAAAAGATCTTTCTCAAAGCTGCATAATTGCGCTTTCCGATATTAAAGACCCCGGATGCGTCCATGACCTGGGACCCACCGGCAACTTTGACAATCATCCGCCCCTTCAGGGCCCCAAGCTTGTAACAGGACTTGAACAAGATCGGTATGCCCGTGTCAGCAAACATCAAAGGTTTGTTTTTCGCCTTCTTCGGGTCCAGATCTGATTCGGGAAGCATATAATGGAGCAGGCCTCCCACCTTTGCCACAGGGTCATACACAGCCAGGCCAATACATGAGCCCAATGAGTGGGTAACCAGGGTCACACCGGGGTCATCACTCACCTTCACGTCCGCTATACCAATATTTATTTTCAACGCTGTTATTCCTCTATCCTCTTGGCAGATTTCGTGTAGGGGCGAGTTTACCTCGCCCGAATCTTCTCGCCCGAATTCTCCCTAGGACCAGCCAGGATTTCCACAGGACCGACGCCTTTGGCGGGCGACATAAAGTCGCCCCTACGCTATCCTCTTGGCAGATTTCGTGTAGGGGCGAGTTTACCTCGCCCGAATCTTCTCGCCCGAATCTTCCCTGTCGCCCGAATTTTTCGTAGGGGCGAGCCCGAATTCTTCTGCACAACTAGTGTTTCTTCCACCTTTCGATTTTTTCAAAAGCATCCTCAGCCGCCTTAAAAAGAACTTTTACCTCAAACGGCTTCGTAAAATAATCGTCAAAACCGGCGTCTCGGCAGTCGGCAAGTTCAAAAAGCGAGGTATATGCGGTCATAGCGTAAATCAGGGCAATTGGTCTGTCTTTTCTAATTTTGGTGCATAGTTCCACACCACTCATCCCGGGCAGCTTGAGGTCCAGAAACATGACCTGAATGTTTTCCTGTTTCAAAATCTCAAGAGCCTCCTCCCCGTTCTCTGCACTATGAACTGTATAGCCGACCTTCGTGAAAGCCCTTTCCAACAAATTACGTATCGCCTCTTCATCGTCTACAACCAGAATGGTATTGTCCGTCATGCCATCTCCCATAGAAGAGTGCCTAAAGTGAGCTAAAGTGAGCTAAAGTGCCTAAAGTTAGACTTGAAGAAACTGTAGGCGTTCACAGGTTCAGAGTTCACCGTTTACATTTTCGTTTAACCCTGAACCTCTGAACCTCTGAACCTCTGAACCCGTGAACGGTTACTTTTAACTTTAGGCACTTTAGCTCACTTTAGGCACTTTAGACACTTCAATTGCCTTATCAATATCAATGATTTTTGTCCCTCCAATGTAGTCACGAGTTTCGTATCTCGTGATCCGCATCAGTTTCTTCGTTATATTTGCCATTCTAACAATCTGGCGCTTAATTTCTTTAAAATCTTCGTAAAGCGGATTGTCCTTTGAGATATCCGCCATCAACATCTCGGAATATCCCGAAATTGCCTGCATGGGCTGGTTCAATTCGTGACAGACAGCCCCTGCTATTTCAAGAATACTCTGTAGTTTTTCCCGCTCCAGTCGTTCCTCTTCGGCCTGTTTCCGCTCGATAGCATAGGTAATCGTCCTTTTTAGCAGGTTAGAGGAAATATTTTCTTTGACGAGATACTCCTGGGCACCGATCCGCACAGCATGAGCGCCGATATTTTCGTTATCGAGTCCGGTTAATACTACGATCGGAATATTCGGACACTCAGCATGAACCTTCGAGACCGTATCGATTCCCTGACTATCAGGAAGTCCCATATCTAGGAGTACCACGTCAAAAACACTATCATTCAAGCGTTCCAGAGCAGTAGAGACACGCTCGGCCACTTCCATTTCGCATGGATGACCTGACTCGGCCAACGCCAACCGCACTAACCTGGCATCGCCGGGATCATCCTCCACTATCAGAAGTCTGACTGGTTTTTCTGTCCCAACGGGTGTCGTTTCAGCAGTATGCATTGGGTGTATTAACTTCTTTGTTAATTGCCATCAAAGTAGGGTCAGGCGCATGTTTCAGTGGGGAAGTGAGCTAAAGTGCCTAAAGTGAGCTAAAGTTGGTCCGTCTTCGGCGGAGAAGAAACTGGCTCATCGCGCATTTGTGGGAAAATGGTCCAATCTGTGGGTGGGAGCGGCTTTCCATCCGCGACTGTCGCGGCAAGCCCGCCCTGTCGCGGCAGGGTCCAACGGGCTTATCCGATTAATCATCCAGGTCTGGGCCAGGGAATGGCGCCCTGCCCGCCAATGCCAGGAAATGTTGGCAGCCTGCGTCGCGCATTGTGTGTGGCGATGGCACCTGCCCGCCATTGCCATCTGTGCCGGCATTGAAGCTACCCGGCGAGCGTGGCGATGGCAGGCGGGGGCGGGTCCCACAGTGAATTTGAAGTAGCCGAAAACATAGCGGAGCCCGAAGATTCTCCCAGTAATCCGCGATGACCCAAGAAACTTTCTGTGAGCGTTCGTTTTTACTCCTTTCACTTTAGTTCACTTTAGGCACTCCATATCATTCTTCCCTCGGTGGTAGTTTGCACATTACAAACCAGTATTCCCCGATTTCTTTCGTAACCTCTTTGAATTGGGCCGGGTCCACCGGTTTTTTCACATAGCCGCTCGCATACAGGTTGTAGCTGTCTATGATATCCTGCTCCGAATCCGAGGTCGTCAAAACAATCACGGGAATCTTTTTCAAATCTTCGTCCTTCTTTATTCGTGCAAGGAATTCTTTCCCACCCATACCCGGCATGTTCAAATCGAGGAGAATCATATCAGGCCTGCGCGTTCCGTTGCAATATTTGCCCCGTTGGTACAAAAAATCCAACGCCTCTTCTCCGCTACTGACGATGTGAAGTTCATTAGCAACCCTCTGTTCGTTCAAAGAAACTCTTATCAGTTTCTGGTCGCCCGGGTCATCTTCCACCAGCAATACAGTAGCAGGTTCTATCTCTTTCATTTTTCCTATCTTTTCTTTTTCCGTAACCGTTCACCGCAGAGACCGCAGAGATAACCCTTGTTTTTCTAAAAAGGTTCTCTGCGATCTCTGCGGTGAACGATTACCTTTTTCCTAGTCCGCCGCAGGCAGCGTGAACCAGAACGTAGAGCCCTCAGCTATGGTTGAATTCACCCCCATGTTGCCTCCATGGCGATCCACGATTTTCTTGCACACCGCCAGTCCAATTCCCGTGCCCTCGTATTCTTCTCGTGGATGAAAACGCCGGAACATCACGAATATTTTATCGTAATTCCCTTCTGCAATCCCTATGCCATTGTCCTCCACTTCCACACGGACCGCGTTATCGTCCTCCTGGCTGCTCCGGACAACAATTTCCGGTCTTTTTCCGTTGCGTTGATATTTTAGCCCGTTTCCTATCAGGTTTTGCAGTAGTTGACGCACCTGCGACCGGTCTGCTTGAACCGCCAGCAGCGGCTCGGGAACGTGGATTGTGCCGGCAGTCTCTTCAAGCTGGATGGCCAATTCCACATTTCTTATATTCTCGACCACTCTGTTCAGATCGACCCGCTTGGCAGGCTTGACCTTTGTGCTGACACGGGAATACGTGAGCAGGTCACGGATCATCTCCTGCATCCGATTTGCACCGTCAATCATAAAGGCAAGGTTTTCTTGCTCGTCTTCGTTCAACTTCCCCTGGAGCGAGTCACGAAGAAGCTGGCCAAAGGCCGATACCTTTCGTATCGGTTCTTGCAGGTCATGCGATGCGATATATACAAAATCCTGCAATTCCCTGTTAGAAGCCTTGAGCTTTCGGTTGGTTTTCTGAAGCTCCTTTTTTGCCATTTCCAACTCATTTTTTGCTTCGTTAACATCTTCAAGCAGGTTAAGGCCGGCAATCCTCAGTTCCTCAGACTCCTTTACCTTGTCGGCCAGTTCTTTGGTTCTCTGCTCTACCCTTTCCTCAAGACCTTTACTGTGTACTTCGAGTTCATCCCGGGATTTTTTCAGATTTGCAGTCATCCTGTCAAATGCCCTTGACAGTTCCCCAACCTCATCTCCTGCTTTGGTACCCACTTTATAATCCAGATTACCTTTCATTATCTGTTCAGTGCCATAATGTAATCTCACTATCGGTTTTGCTATTTCTTGGGATAGCAGGATGGAAAGTATTATGCCCCCAGCAAAAAGAAGGGCAAGAACCAGCAGCATTGTGTGAGTTAGCCTGGTAACAGGTGCAAATGCTTCTTTTTCGCTCATTTCAGCTAACAAGCACCAGCCCATCTCAGGTATGTGGGCATGAACTCCTAAAACATCCGCGCCCAGATAATTGTTGTATATAGTTGGCTTAGATTTGTGCTCATGCGGACCAACGTGCTCATGCACGCCAAGATGTTCGATATCTCCAGAATGCCCCATGGTTCCCGTACCAAGCTTGTGTTTCAGGAAAGTATCATTTGCAAACCTCGATGGCGCTATTACATAGCCCTCTTTGTTTACGAGGTATATCTCTCCGGTTTCTCCTATGCCGGTTCTATCTGTCGTTATCTTAAATAATTCTTCTTCTGCATCAAAATTTACAACAATAACTCCTGAGAACTCGCCATTTACCAAAATCGGCGTTCCCACACTTATGACAGACTTTCCAGTGTATTTAGAGGTATGGATATCTCCAACGTGAACCTTTTGTTTTCCTCTTAAAAAGATTTCATCAACATGTAGATCATGACCAATATCTTCATGGCTGGACGCAATTACTATGCCCTTTTTATTCAATACCCTAACTCTAGAAATCTCCTTATGGGCTTCTATTGTACTATCTATCCTTCTCCTAACCTGCTCCACCTTTCGGTCATAATCCATAGCCGGATGTGCGACGTCTTTAAAAGGATTTCCTGCTGCCAGCATTTCAACGGTTCGTTTATACTCATTTAAAAGTGTTTCAATATGGCGCGCTCTTGATT